>DATDEW010000155.1:0-5977 GCA_036522935.1 Kapaibacterium sp. (SeqCode) | reverse complement strand
GAAACGTCTTTCATATCTTTTTATTGTCCTTGTCTTTGCCTCGCTTCCACTCCTGGGCGAAGCCCAAAGCCGCATTGCATTTATTGACGGTACTAAGCTTCTTAAGAAGATGCCGGAAACAGCGGATGTCGAGTCACGTCTTCAACAGCTTATTGATACCTGGAATCGGGAAGCAAACGATATGCAGACCGAGCTAGACCGAAAGAAAAGCGAGTATGATAGGAAGAAGCTTATCATGACAGATGCAGAGCGCAGTGCCGTCGAGACAGATGTTACAGAGCTGAAGAAACGGCTTGATACCTACCGGCAAGGGAAGTATGGTACAAACGGTGAGCTTTTTACCCAGCAGGCGACGCTGATGAAACCTATCTACGATAAATTCCTGAAAGCGATCAGCGAGGTCGCGACAGAAGAGAAGTATGACTATGTTTTTGATAGAGGTGATAAAAGCCATACAATGCTCTTTGGTAATGCGAAGTTCGATCTTTCAATTGCCGTAGCTAAAAAGCTCGGACTCGAAACCAATGATGTATTTAGTACACCGCTTCTTGATAAATTTAATAATAATAGCACGAATACGAATTCCGGAGTACCGCCTCAGCCGCCTGTTGACAGACGACCGCCGCAGGACATGAAAGAGCCACCTGTCGTTATAGAGAAATAATCAGCAATGAATATACAAGAACTTGCAACAACATTAGGAGCTATCTCTCTTGAGAGTTCAAAAGAAGATGAGGTGATCTCTCATGTAGCTACCATTCAAGATGCAGGCAGCGGGGCAGTGACATTCATTGCAAATGCAAATTATGAGAAGTTCTTAGAGACGACAAAAGCGACTGCTGTTATTGTAAACGAAACCCTTATTGCCCCAATCAAACATCCTGCTCTCATCCGAGTTAAAGATCCTTACGCTGCATTTGCAATGACGCTTGAGATATTTAATCCGCGAAAGAGTATGAAGGGACTTGGGGTCCATGCATCAAGTATTGTAAGTGCTTTGGCAAAGGTTCATTCAAGTACAACGATCATGGCACAGTGCTATATCGGTGATAATGTGATCATAGGAGAGAACTGTATCATTCATCCGAACGTGACTATCTACGATGGTACTGTTATCGGAAATGGTGTGACCATCGGTGCAGGGACGGTGATCGGATATGATGGCTTTGGTTTTGCCCCGATGGGTGACGGTACATTCCGAAAAGTACCGCAGATCGGAAATGTATTAATAGAAGATAATGTCGAGATAGGTGCTAACTGCACGATTGACAGAGCGACCATTAGCCATACTATTATCAGGAAAGGTGTTAAGCTTGATAATCTTATCCATATAGCACATAATGTTGAGATAGGTGAAAATACTGTTATCGCGGCACAGACCGGTATCAGTGGTTCTGCACGCATTGGTAAACACAATATGATCGCAGGACAAGTTGGAATGATCGGTCATATTGAGACAGCAGATAATGTAGTTATCATTGCTCAATCAGGTGTCTCCAAATCTATTTCAAAATCGGGTACGTATTTCGGCTCACCTGCGAAGGAGCATCGTACAGCTTTGAAAATTGAGGGAGCCATCCGTTCGCTGCCGGAGTTAATAGACCGCGTTAAAAAGATAGAAGACTCTATCCAATCTAATTAAAATTCTATGTCGATCTCTCATGAGTATGAAACGCTGCAGTATAGTATAGATGCTTTTGCAGCGATCATTACAATAAATCGTCCGGAAAAGCTCAATGCGCTTTCATCACATGTTCTTGATGACCTTCGTCATCTTGTGACCGATCTTCGAGTGCGTGATGACGTAAGAGTGGTCATCATCACCGGTTCAGGCGAGAAAGCATTTGTTGCCGGTGCTGATATAGCCGAACTTGCTGCACTGAATGACCATGAGATAGGCAGGGAATTCGCGCAGAACGGCCAAGCCGTTTTTAGTCTTATTGAATCATCACCTAAACCATTCATCGCAGCGGTCAACGGTTTTGCTCTCGGCGGCGGGTGTGAATTAGCTCTTGCATGTCATATTCGAATCGCAAGTGAGAATGCAAAGTTTGGCCAACCCGAGGTAAATCTTGGTATTATTCCGGGGTATGGCGGTACACAACGCTTAACGCGTGTGCTTGGTAGAACGCTTGCTACTGACCTGATTCTCACGAGCCGTATGATGGATGCCCGTGAAGCATTAGAGCAAGGACTTATTGCTCGTATTACAACTCTTGCTGATCTCATACCTACGGCAAGGGAAATGGCATCTGCAATTGCTTCGAAAGCACCGCTGGCGATCAGTGCAGCGCTTGAGTGTATAGTAGAAGGTATTGACGAGACAATAGAGGAAGGTCTCGGTCGGGAAGCGGACCGTTTTGGCACTCTGACAACAACAGAGGATTTCCATGAAGGGACTTCTGCATTCCTCGGTAAACGCAAAGCGAATTTCAAAGGAGTATAATAGTCAGGAGACGTGGAGCGCGACGAACTGATAGCATACTATGCTCTCTACCTAACCGAAGGCATCGGTGCAAAGGGGCTGATGAAGCTCTATGAATATGCCGGTAGCTCACAAAAGGCATATTCACTTTCCAAAGAGCAGGTTAAAAAGATAGACGGCTTCGGAGTAATAACTGCCGAGTCATTTATTTCATCCCGCGATGCAAACCTTCAGACCTCACGTAAACTTATCGAGTCACTCCCAACTGATACGACGATCATCACCTACTATGACAATGACTATCCTGTAGCACTTAAGAACATCTACTCATCACCTGCATTGTTATTTGTTCAAGGCGAACGTTCTTTGCTTCATGCAGTAAAGAATATCGCTGTTGTTGGTACGCGTAAGATGACAGATTACGGTAAACGTGCCACAGAAGAATTTGGAGAGTATTGCGCGAAACATGCCATTACGATAACAAGTGGACTTGCAAGTGGGGTTGATACGTGTGCACATCATGCAGTTTTTAATGCCGGTGGTACGACAATAGCAGTACTCGGATCCGGTATCAACCATATATACCCTGCATCGAACAAAAGCTTCGCGAACAAACTTGTTGAGTCAGGCAGAGGGATCATCGTCTCCGAGCTTCCTTACCATGCCCCTCCTGATGCTAAAAATTTTCCATGGAGAAATAGAATTGTAAGCGGACTATCAAAAGCTGTTGTCGTAATTGAAAGTGAAGAGAAGGGTGGCTCAATGATAACGGCATCAATCGCGCTTGACCAAAACAAAGATATATTTGCACTCCCGGGTGACATCTCAAGAGCAACGAGTCGCGGGACCAACATGCTCATACGAGAGTCAAGGGCAAAGCTTTTTCGAAGTGCGGAAGATGTTCTTAACGATCTCGGATGGTTAGATGTAAGTGCACATAAACGGGAATCTCGGAAAAAGCCTACCCCGGAGCGGAAGGATCTATCCCTATTTGAGGGCAAAATAGTGGGGATTTTAGATGATGCAGCGGAGCCATTACATATTGATACTATCGCAGAACGGGCTGATTTAGAGGTGCAAGTCCTTTTAGTTCAATTGCTTGAGCTTGAGTTTAGGGATCTAGTGCGCCAGTTGGGGGGTAAGTATTTCACAACAATTTTTTAAATAGTTTGTAACCTTTTGGAAAGAAAAGGTACTTTTTAAAGGGAGAATAAGATTTTCTTCTTATTTTCGTAGCTCGCAGACGGCACCCAAAGTGTCTGTATTTGCAATTTTGAGTTGGCTTTGGGCTTTTAGTTGTCATTTGTACCACACAATTATGACACTTCCCAAATGCTCACAATTGCTAAGACGGTTGTTTTACTATAACATAAATAACTATTACTTCTTGTTTCAACTTAACCGAAATATAACGATGAAAAATCGTCTCTTTTCACTCGCGATGCTTATCGTGTTCGGTTTGGTGATGTTCGCATCATCTGACTCGAATGCGCAAGGCTCTCGCCGTGCCGAGCCGAACGTCTTGTCAACCGGCTACTATGCTGTTGACTCTGACGACGACGCTCCGACACCATGGCGACCAAATTATTTCTTTGTTGATACGACATTCCAGCCATTTACGTGGCAGCGTGTCGGAAGCGGACCGCAGCAGTTCTATCCTCTTGATAGATGCTTCATTCGCCCAAGTCAACTATCCGGCAACTTGAACCTTATGGATACAACGGATAATGCTATGGCAGGCCCGTTCCACATAGGATTCCCGACCGGCTTTAACTTCTATGGTGTAAACTACGATTCAGTTTACATTTCTTCGAACGGTTACATCGGTTTCCGTCCGTGGGCAGAAGCAACAGCAGTATCGGCAACATATAATAACTTGCCGATGTATTGCGATAACATTCGTGATGACTTTAAGAACGGCCCTGCTTCGGCTCCTTTAGCTTCGATAGCAGCAATGTTCGCCGACCTGGATATGTTGCGCGGAAACCAAGACTCTACGAAGGTATATATTCGTAGAAGTCCTGGTCAGGATTCATTCTTCGTAAGTTTCTATAACATGCGTATGAATCCGAATACGAATGGAAGTATTAACAACTCTTCATTCCCTTCCGGAACAGGATATACAAGGATCTTCATTTCAAGAATGCAGATCGTTTTCACGCGTTCTGATTCAAGTATTCAGGTTAACTACGGCCCGTTCTCCGGAACGATCCTTAGCTTCCCTCCTGTGCAGGCATGGCGTGTATTCCAGAACAACTCATCACTTGGGTTGGTCAATCATACAGGTTCAGAAGCGACATCCGTTCTCTTCCGTAACCGTTGGGATGCAGCAAACACGAATTGCCGTTCTTGTAATAAGAACTTCCGCCAGGCAGGTCAATGGGCAGTCAAGTACAAGAGATGGAAAAATATTGTTCGCGCTATCAGCGTTGATTTCCCAACTCGTAACTACGAGATCTGTCTCGGAACAACGATTCAGCCGAAAGGAACATATCGTAACGTTGACGTAATCACACGTACGTTTAAGGCGAAATTCCAGATCCGTAACGTTGTAACAGGTGTTGCTGTGTATGGCCGTGTTGCTACACTTGCAGGTGTACTTGCAGGTGCTAATAGAACAGATAGCAGCTTCGCACCATATACAACAAACCCGAACATTCTCACTCAGCTTGGTACGTTCAGAGCTTGTGCTATCGCTACAAGCTATGATGCAACCGATACATGGCTCGGTGACCAATGGCCGTTTGACGATACCGTATGCTTACGCATTTATGGTATTCGTACAACACCGCTTCCTTTCAACGAAGCATCCAACGATTACAGCCCAACCGGTCTCGGAGAAATTCCTGATCAGCGTAAGTGGGTTGCTATCGGTGCACAGGTCGTTGACGGCGAAGGTGTAACGTTTGATCCACCACCGCCAAGGGACTTTGATGGCGTAGGTTTTGGACCAAGTGGTATGCGCTCTCCGGTTATCAAACTTGACCGTGCAGATGCTGAAGGTAACTCTTATGGTGGCCAGAATGTCGGTGATACTCTTGTATCATTCCCATTCAATCTTAATGGTCAGTCAAAAGCACGTTTAGCTTTCTCGTACATGCGTACCGGTAAAGTTGTGTTCCCAATGTATTGGGACGTTCAGACACTTATCGGACCTGAACATACAGTGCTTACATCTGCAGGTGCTACCTATCGTGCGGGTGATTCACTCCTTATTGAGTATAAGAATCCAAATGAACCGGCATGTAACCCATCGGCAGCTGGATGGCGCTATATCAGAGCTATTGATGGTGGTAACGACTTCGAATTCAAGAAGGTATCAACAAATCTTGAGTCATTCTTACCTGGACGTAATTTCTTTACGAAAGATTTCCGCTTCCGTCTTCGCTTGAAAGCAAAAGACGATGGTGGTTATCCGCCGGATGATGAAGGTGATGAGTGGTTCGTTGATAATATCTCATTGCAGGTCCCGCGTAAGCCGGAGATCGAGGTTATGTGGGTTCGTGTAGTCACACCATATACCAAGATGCCTGCATCGCAGACAGTATCATT
>DATDEW010000154.1:0-3294 GCA_036522935.1 Kapaibacterium sp. (SeqCode) | reverse complement strand
AAAAACGGCAACGTTGATCGCTAATAAAACAATGCCAATTTGAAGAGAGAGTGCAGCATCATCGTATTGCACACCATATATGAAACGAATAATATACAATGCGAAAACGAACACAAATCCGCACAATGGGATAAGGGTAATGTATTGAAATCCGGCCACCTCGCCTCTAGCCCTTGTCATACGAGGGTATGGGGAATGAATATTTTTTTCCGCTTCATCTTCATGTGCATATTTACTAAATATCGAAACCAACGCTCCACCAAAACCAAGAAGGAAAATGTATTCAGTAACAAGTAAAAGCATCGAAGCTACATTATAGAGCCCAACCTCTCTTGCATGCTCTCCGTATAAACCGCGAAGCATTAAAATATCCGGCTGTCTGCCAAGCACAGCACTTAGCATATCATTTCCGTATGTGGTCAGACCATAGACCATTACAGGAGTTACAAGTAGTGCCGTAAAGTTACGAAAACGGAATAAGCGAGAAACATCGCCACTTATCCTTTTTACGGCAAGCCCCACTGTCCGCCGCTCGTGTTTTTTCTCTCGTTCATTGACCACCCGAAAGAGAATTGCAAGTAGAGAAACCGCTACCACGAATGCACTTATAGCATGTAGGAACACAGCTGTGCCGATTTCAAGCACGTCAATTGATACTAAATAGACACCTATGGCGAGCAGGAGAGAGCGAATAATGATGCTTACAATAAACAGCGATCTTGTTTCAAGCAATGCTATCAAAGCCAACGTCGAGAATGCAGTGATCGCTTGAGCAAGCAAATATAATATTAGGAATGGTGAATATATCGCAATACTTCCAAGAGACTCCGAGAACGTATCAGAAGCCGACGGTATAACAACAAGTACAATTGCTGCAATTGAAATTATAACAAGGACTATGAACATTCGTAGTGCGAACAGCCTCCGTACAAATGAGCGGAGTCCCGTTACACCCATGGACTCAAGCTCAATATCTGCACCGGACTCTATTTCCGTGATACGGGGGAGGTAACGCAGCAATGTTCCGTCAACACCGAATGCTGCGATCGCAGAGATCGTAGTACCAAGGGCTATATAGACTACATACGGAACAGAACCTTCCGGACCAAAATACCGAGCGATGAGCATGTTAAAGAGACTCAGCAGACCAAACTCCGTCAGCTTATATAGATGATTCCATGCAAATCCTCTCGTTGCTCGGGTTGTATAACTTGCGGTTTTACTCACGCAAATCTGTTGTTATATACATAACGAATAGCTTCGGAGCTTTCTTCTGCAAACTTCTTCCAGGAATACTGATTCGCTGCCCTCTCTTCTCCAATGATTAGCATTCTGTTCTTTTCATCTTCAGAAAGATTTACAACCTGTGAGAGTACGCGGAAAAGATCATTTGCATTATTCTCTTCAAAGACAAAACCAGCATTACCAATAACTTCAGGTATTGCCCCTGATGAAGAGCCAATTACTAAGGTTCTTGCTGCCATTGCTTCAACGAGTACCCTTCCAAACTGCTCAGCCCACATCCTAACCCTTCGGCTTGGAAGCACGAGTATATCCATAAGTGCAATATACGGTGGTACTTCTGTTTGTGGCACCGAAGTAATATGACGAATCGAAGAAGATAGTCCTAAGTCGTTCGCACGAGAAAGAATCTCCGGCTCGTCTGTCCCGCTACCAACAAGTAATAGAATTAGAGGCTTATCAGTGTTTCTTTTGAGTTTGGCAAATGAGTCAAGCAAGAGATCAAGCCCCTTCATCCACATCATTCTACCAATAAAGCCAACAATTGTCGCTTCATTCGGAATGTCAAGCTTTTCTCTAAGTGATCGTTTTGTACTCTCTGATACTGATCGGAATGAGTCAGTATCAACTCCGTACCCAACCATCTTCGTAGGTGCAGAGAAGTTTTCTTCTGTTAGAACTTTGATAGCATCACTATTTGCCGTTAATCCATATTGCAATCTCGGCAATACCCATCGCGAGACATTACTATACCATACCGAAGGACGGTAATCAAATTGTCTTAGTGAAAGATTTGTCCACGTAAAAAAAACAACAGGTGTATTCGGAAATAGAATAGCAGCTAAAGAAAGCACTTGAATCGCAAATAATGAGAATGGCTCCTCCATTAGATAGATCACTTCCGGTTGAGCAATGTTGAATGCTCTCAGGAGTCCTGACACATAAAAACCACGGTTTTCCTTTCCACTCCAAAAGGTTTTCCCAATAATGAAATGGTACGGGCTTTCAACTTGAAGTGCGTCTGCTTCCCTATACTTGCCATTCATCTCCCACCCTTCGACAGTAAGAACGGTCAGGTCAATATCCTCAATTTTTCCCAATTCATCCGCGCAACGGCGATACACGGAGTTGAAAAACATCGAATTGATAAGTAGAACACGCATCCGCTTCGTATCTCACTCTTAATTACTTGGCAAGCAGGACTACGCCGGCAATGATCGTAACGACTTGAGCAGTAAGAGCTGTAATGACACCTACGTCTTCCCAGAAGGTCTCCCTTTCAGCGGGAATGACTATTGTATCCCCCGGACCTATAACATACTCATCGTCCGACCGAGGATCAATATAGGTGCTTGTACGTGAATTAATAATACGTACTTCGCTTTTATCGGCAGCCGAAGTATACCCACCCGCTTTTTCAATATAATAACCGAATGTCATTCCGGGTTCAAAATTTACATTACCTTGGTTATTGATACTTCCAATAACACTAATATATCCACGAGCGCGAGGCACCCAAACTGAATCTCCGTCGCGCATAATGATATTCTGTGATGTGTCTCCTTTTTCGATCAAGTTCTTAAAGTCGACGACCATTATCGATCTGCCAAGTTGACGAGTACGTGCTTGGTAATAATTCTGCTGGTCATTAGTTAGCTTTGCGCTTGGGTTATTCGCTAACTGCTGAATCATGATAAATTCAGGATCGCTTTCCCATGACCCGACACCTGCTCTACGTAATACGACTGCTTCCTCAAGCGAACCTGTCGCAGTTATACCTCCGGCGCGAGAGAGCACATCTAAAAGTCTCGTCTTCCCTCGGTCAATAGAATACTTACCCGGATTTGTCACTTCACCTGCAACAGATACCACTTTCGGTACGTGATAATCAGAGCGACCTTTGATGGAGATCACATCGCCTTGCTTGATCTCAGGGTCTTCGCCGCTAGTAAAATTAACTGTAAACCGTTCTGATGAAGAGCCGTCATCCAATCGAAAACGAGATATTTCAACGTCTTCAGTAATAGCATCCTGGCGTAACCCATGAGCTAT
>DATDEW010000153.1:0-2887 GCA_036522935.1 Kapaibacterium sp. (SeqCode) | reverse complement strand
AACGTACAAAACTTTGTTTTTATTTTTTTCCAGTAAGAAAAATATGTGCGGAATCGTAGGATATATCGGCCAGCAAAATGCTCTCCCAATCATTCTTTCCGGACTGAAACGGCTTGAGTACCGCGGCTATGACTCGGCAGGTGTTGCCATACTCGAATCAGTTGCTACCAACGGCTCATCTACGCCAAAAGCGAAAGAACTTATCATCAAAAAGAAAAAAGGCAAAGTTGCCGAGCTTGATGAACTTCTCAAAGGGTTTCCGTTCACTCCTAACATTGGTATCGGTCATACCCGTTGGGCTACGCACGGAGCACCAAGCGACATTAATAGCCACCCGCATTCTGACCAATCCCACAAGATCGCACTCATCCATAACGGCATTATTGAGAATTATAGTGTCATTAAAGAACGACTGATCCAACTCGGACATACCTTCGAGAGCCAAACGGATACGGAAGTTCTTGCACATCTAGTCGGTGAGTTCTATAAAAAAGGCATGTCGCTGACCGAAGCTGTTCGTCTTGCACTTAATGAGGTTGTCGGCGCGTATGGTGTTTGTGTTGTTGCCGAGGATTCTCCTGACGAAATAGTCTGTGCCCGCAAGGGGTCGCCGATCGTCATAGGCATTGGTGATAATGAGAATTTTGTCGCTTCCGATGCTGCAGCACTTGTCGCACATACACGCAACGTCATTTATCTTGCAGATAATGAAATAGCGACGATCACACGATCAGCCGTCAATATCCGTACCATCGCCGATGTAGAAGTTACTCGAACCCCGGAGTCTATCACCTTTGATCTAGAGGAGATAGAGAAAGGCGGATATGAACACTTTATGCTCAAGGAGATCCATGAGCAATCGGCAACTGTCAAGGATGCAATGCGTGGGCGTATCATCGAAGAAGAGGGATCTATTGTACTTGGCGGACTACGCAATCATCTGCCTGCTCTTCGTAAAGCAAAACGTATCATTATCACTGCCTGCGGAACGAGCTATCATGCCGGTCTTATAGGCAAATATATGCTTGAGCAATTCGCACAGATCCCTGTAGATATTGAATATGCTAGCGAATTCAGGTATCGCAACCCGGTTGTAAATGAAGGCGACGTGATGTTCGTCATCAGTCAATCAGGCGAAACGGCCGATACCCTTGCAGCTATGAAAGAGGGTAAACGTAAAGGTGCATTAGCTCTTGGCATTGTGAATGTTGTTGGCTCTACCATTGCGCGTGAGTCGGATGGTGGTGTTTATATTCATGCCGGTCCTGAGATCGGTGTTGCCTCTACAAAGGCATTTACTTCTCAGGTAACTGTATTTGCTCTGCTGGCAATTATGCTTGGCAGAATGAAGGGGTTATCGGTAGTTGATGGAAAGGCATTGATACATCAGCTTATCACTTTGCCGGATCAAGTTAAGAGCATCGTTTCCTCTTGCGAAGAGACTGTAAAAGAAATAGTAAGTTCTTTTAGCGAGGCAGATCATTTCCTTTATCTCGGTCGCGGGTATAATTATCCTGTAGCTCTTGAGGGTGCATTAAAGCTCAAGGAGATCTCCTATATACATGCCGAGGGTTATCCTGCCGCTGAAATGAAGCATGGACCGATCGCACTCATAGATGAAAATATGCCTGTCGTGGTAATTGCGCCGATGGATGATGTCTATGAGAAGGTTATTTCAAATATTCAAGAGGTTCGTGCCCGTGGCGGAAGACTTATCGCCATTGCAAGTGAAGGAGATAAGGATATTGACTCACTTGCAGAGAAGGTCATCTATATCCCAACGACGCATCCGATATTAGTACCGATCTTATCGGTAATTCCTTTACAGCTTCTTTCCTACTATATGGCTGTGGCTCGTGGTACGAATGTTGACCAACCACGTAACCTTGCAAAATCCGTTACCGTTGAATAAAGAAAAAGGTCAGTAATTACTTACTGACCTTTTTTAGAATATCTATCTGCGATGAAGCTTATCTGGCGTGTGACCGGTAATCAACGATCTTCGCTTCCTCTTTTAACTTCTCAAACCATTGTGAAAAGAATCGCTGCTGCTTTTCCTGGTTGAGAGTCTGGTAAAACTGAGGCTTCTGTGCTTCAAAGCCTTGCTTCGATGCAGGGTTAAGCGCTATAAGCTGAATGATGTAGTATCCATTCTCTCCTTTGATCGGCTGGCTGACTTCACCCGGCTTCATTCTGAATGCAGCTGTATTGACCGCATACTCTGTACCGAGACCGGATACTGATTCTGCAGGTCCGAAGGAAAGCATTTTCGGTGCATAGTTGGTATCGTAAGCGGCTATCTTTTCAACTCCCTCACCTACTCCAACTAATGCTCTTAGCTGCTTTGCTTTTGGCTCAAGCGACTCTATCATTTTTTTATGAGCTATGATCACCTTAATATCCTCTTTTGTCGGTCCCTCTAACGGCAAGTAGCCCTTAGCGATCGTCTCTGATACTTGCGCGACGACAGTACCATTTACCGATTGAAGCTTTACCGGATCAGTGATCTCACCGGTTTCTAGCTGCATGATATAATTAACAAAAGATTTATCGTTAAAAATAGGTTGAGCGCTTGGACTGATCGGAGGAGCATCAGCGATCACACGCAAATTCATCTCTTTTGCTGCAACATCAAATCCATCTTTCGATGCCTTTTCTTTAAAGAGACGAGCTTGCTGCTTTACGAGACTTGCTGTCTGTGAACTTGGGCGGACACTGACAGAAACTGTTCCGACAGTGATCGTTTTACGAGAGCGATCAAGTACTTCGATGATATGGAATCCATATTCTGTTTCGACAGGAGCTTGAACCTGCTTTAGCGGTGCGGTCATAGCTACTTTTTCATACGGAGGTACTAGCATTTTTTCAGTTGACCAACCGATCTCTC
>DATDEW010000152.1:0-2859 GCA_036522935.1 Kapaibacterium sp. (SeqCode) | reverse complement strand
GAAAACTGAACGGACCAAGCGGCAGCCAGCGTCGCGCACCAAGCTCTTTGGTACCGACAGCAAGAACCGCAACAAGGAACACGATCGCAAGCGCCATCAGCCACTTTGTATATTTCTGGAATTTGTGATAGTCTATCTTCGTGAAGAAGAGCATTGCAGCTATTGCAAGTACGACCTTCGTTGCGTGGCGGATAAGCATTCCTTCGCTTGTATCAGTCTTTGCGATAGAGAACGATGCGCTTGCCGTATAGACAAATGCAAGAGATGCTAGCAGTAAGCCCGTAACGGTGAGGAATAACCCCATGTCTGCTGTTTTCTTGGGCTTCATGTTATTTCAGATTGTTAACTATCTCTTTAAAGACTCTTCCCCGATGCTCATAGTTATCGAACATATCGAAGCTGGCACATGCAGGTGAGAGAAGCACGACATCGCCTTTTGATGCAGCTTGCTTCGCTAACTCGACTGCCGCTTCCATCGAATGTCCACCCGAATGGACCGGGACGATATCTTTGAATGCTTTCTCAACTTTTTTCGCACCATCTCCTATTGAGATAATAGCTTTGACATGCTCTTTCACCAAGTCTTTAATCAGAGAGTAGTCATTGCCTTTATCTTTTCCACCTGCTATTAGTATGACTGGTTCTTTGAAACTTTGCAGTGCATACTTCACGGAATCTACATTTGTTGCTTTCGAGTCATTGAAGTATTTGATACCGTTAAGCTCTCGTACGAACTCAATCCTATGCTCGACTCCCTTAAAGCTTTTTAGTACATCCCGAATGACTTCAAACTCAATGCCCATTGCTCTCGCTATAAGTGATGCTGCCATCGCATTCATCAGATTATGCGGACCAGGGATGCCGATCTCATTCTTAGTAATGAGTACTTCTCTTTCACGTCCGATGCGGATGATGACATTCTCACCATCAAGATACGCTCCGTTCTTCATCTCTTCATGTAGTGAAAAACCGTAGGTGCGGATAGCAAGCGTATCGGCAAGTCCGCGTACGGTAAGGTCATCATGATTATACACAAAGATATCATGTCCCTTCTGATTCTCGACGATCCGAAACTTTGACTGGATATATGCTTCGTAGTTTACATATCTATCGAGATGATCCGGTGTGATGTTCAGCAGAGCCGAGACCTTCGGTCGAAAACTCTTTATCGTATCAAGCTGAAAGCTTGATACCTCAAGCACATTCACTGCCTTCTCACCTTGTGCTTCTTCTACTACATCTGCAAATGCCGTACCGATATTGCCGGCGACTGTTGTCTTCCATCCGGCATGCTTGAATATTTCTCCGGTAAGAGTCGTCGCTGTCGTTTTGCCATTCGTGCCTGTGATGGCTACAATAGGTGCTTCGGCAAATTCAAACGCAAGTTCTATCTCGCCGATGATCGGGATATTCTTTTCTTTTGCAAGCAAAAGTATCGGGCTATCGCTCGGCACGCCCGGACTAACAACTATCGCATCTGCCTCAAGAACAAGATGTGTATTATCACCAAACTCATATTCTATCCCAAGCTCATCAAGCTCTTTTTGCGCTGCCGCATATTTCTCTTTCTGTGCAGAGTCCGAGAGAAAGACCTTTGCCCTTCTCGAAAGTAGCAATCTCACGCACGCAAGACCCGATCTTCCCGCGCCCAGCACGGAAAAACGTTTGCCGCGGTATTGCATAGGTTAAAATTTATATGTTAATCCGAAAGAAAAGATTGGATATTTTTCACTTCCTGAAAACCCTATTGTTTTACTCATCTTGCCACCTCCGACTTGAAGTTCTATTCCCAAGCGGTAGATAGTCTCTACTCTGGCAGTAAATCCGTAATCAAAAAAAGGAATGTTTCTATTAGCCTCGAAGCTCTGCTCTACGACTGTGCCATCATCTGTTCGTTGAATTCTTCTTGAGATGTTTCCCAGATGCATGAAGCCTGTCCGAAGTGACCCGATTAATGATATGTTCTCATACGATATTCCTGTGTTTATCTGAACTTGAGACTTCCAGTAGTCGTAGGAAAAAAAACCAACTTGAGTTACTCCATCCGAGGCCATCAAAGAAAAAGGCTCCTCGTCAGTGTCAATGGTTTTCATATAACCGTATCCGATCCTTCCGAACACTTCAAACCGAAATATCTCGTCATCACTTGGTTTACGATAATACCCTGCGCCAATGTCATAGAAATTACTATGATATGATTCTGAATCACCGGCTGTAAACTTGCTAAATCGACATGAACCAACTGCTGCAATTTCGTCGGTTATTGCATATCCCGCGGCGACATGAGCCGAACCAAAAAGATTATAGGATGCTTCGATCTCTTTCTCATCGGCATGTGTAAAAATAGGTACTTGTAACTTATTCGCGACATAGGTAGGCTGTGTGCATGAGCTAAGCGCACACAGAAGAAGCAATGGTATAGTGAGCTTCCTTGACATATATCTGCCCAAATGATAATGGTAATACTATCAAGAAAGTTACACTACCTCACCTTAAACGTCGTCAGCATCAGGATCGCAAAGAGTATTGCAATGATGTATGCTCGTGTTACAATTTTTGGCTCTGCCCAACCGACAAGTTCGAAGTGATGATGCAGTGGAGCCATCTTCAATATGCGCTTACCCTCGCCGTATCGCTTGCGGGTATACTTGAAGTAAAGCGTCTGCACTATTACTGACATGGATTCGATGAAGAAGATACCGCCTACTATCGGCAGTACGAATTCTTTCTTTATCAGTACCATTGCCGTCCCGAGTGCACCGCCTAAGGCAAGCGAGCCGGTATCACCCATGAAGACTTGTGCAGGATAGGCATTGAACCACAGGAACCCCAGTGATGCGCCGATAAGCGCAGCGCAAA
>DATDEW010000151.1:0-6157 GCA_036522935.1 Kapaibacterium sp. (SeqCode) | reverse complement strand
CCGATTTTCAAAGAGATAGGATTTGTATTCAATGTAATTCTACTATAAAATTTCTATTTGCAATTGTATTATGTTCTTGTCATTCCGAGGCGATAGCCGAGGAATCTGGAGTTAGCTCAATACTTCTAGATGCTACTATATCCAGATTCCTCACTCCGTTCGGAATGACGAGTATTAATTCAAGCGTCCACCAATTAAACTCTTATCAGGGAAGAGCACGATCTTGCCGACCTTCTTTGGTGTCTCGATCATAAGTTCGAAAGCTTCCTTGTAATCTTCAAGCGGCATCTTATGTGTTACGACAGGCGTAACGTCGAGTCGCTTTGATGCAAGAAGATTCGAGACTGTAAACCACGTATCGAACATCAAACGTCCGTTGATGCCGTAGAACGTACCGCCGTTAAAGACGATATCGTTAAGTGGTGTCGGGACAAGATTATCTTTGAAGATACCGAAGAAGCAGAAGCGTCCGCCGCGGCGGAGCATCGCGATTCCGTCCTGCATTGCCTTCGGTGCGCCGGACATCTCGATAACGACATCAGCGCCAAGTCCGCCTGTTGCTTCCTTGACGATGTCAATCGCATTATCTTTTGTAACATTGATAAGATAATCCGCGCCCATCTGTTTACCGATGTTGAGGCGGTATGGCTCCATACCCGTAAGGAAGATCTTCGTAGCACCTGCTGCGCGTGCAACGCCGACAGCGAATAGACCGATAGGGCCGTCGCCGAGGATGACAACTGATTTGCCATGAACGGGCTCGATGAGCGTTGCATGAACTGCATTGCCGAGCGGCTCTTGGATAGAAAGATATTCAGGCGGGATGCTCGTGTCGTTCTGCCAAACAACTGTGTCAGGCACGACGAGATACTCTGCGAATGCGCCGTCAGTATCAACACCGAGTATTTTGAGGTTATGGCAGATGTGCATCTGTCCAGTCAGGCACTGTTTGCATGTCATGCAGGGGATATGCGTCTCGACGGAAACAATGTCGCCCTCTTTTGCACGCTTGACCACGTTACCTGCCTTAATTACCTGACCTGTCGTCTCATGTCCGACGGTATAGGGGACGTTCTTGATGCGGCTTTGCGCCCAGGAATCCCATTCATATATATGTACGTCAGTACCGCAAAGACTTGACGCCTCGACCTTGATAAGCACTTCATTGGGCTTAATTTCGGGTATCGGTATCTCCTGAAGCTCTGCACCACGCTCGCGCTTCGTCTTGCGCAGCGCCATCATCATTTCTGCCATATTAACTCTGTTTTAACGGGGTAATATAACACACAGAAGGGGAAGCAAGTTGATGGAAAGTCGTTAGTTCTTAGTCTTTAGTCGTTAGTGGGGAAAGTAAATTCGATTCCTTCTAACGACTAAAGACTAGCGACTAAAAACTGATTAATATCGGCTATCGTCTCCTCGGTCAGGCCATGACCAACTTCGTAGGTTTTAGCAGTGACAGTTGCCCCTTGCTTTTCTAATAGCTCCTTTGCGGAGTCAAGTGCTTGCGGAGGGATGAGATCGTCATACAGACCGTGTGACATGAAGACAGGGAGCCCGCCCAGTTGTCGGTCTGATAACTTTGGTCTTATATCGAGTGGAATATAGCCCGATAGAGCAATGACAGCTTTGAGGTTTAATCCCAATCCATGAAATGCTTCGTTGGCAAGTAGGGAATAGCTCATCGCCGCGCCTTGGCTAAAGCCCATGAGGATAACCTCATTCAGTTTTCCTTCTTCTTTTTGACTGCGTAGGAAATCGACTACCTTCTCTTCGCTTTCAATGCGTGAGGCATCGTCACCGTGAATTCCGGTGATGGTTTGCGAGAGATGGTACCATGCAAAGCCGCCCCAATCAAGTTCTATCGGAGCTTGAATAGAGATAGCATTGAAATTACCTTCGAATTGCTTTGCGATAGGGAGCAGATCAAATTCATCTGCACCGTAGCCATGCATAATCAGAAGCGTGATAGCTGGTTCATCCGGCTTTCCGGCAGTGGTTGCGTACCTTAGAGACACTTAATCTATCTTTGCTTTTGTAGGGTTTTTGAGTCCTTCGTACTTTGTCAGGACGACATCAATGTCGCCGACGACAACCTTGGTTGCCATCTTAACAGGCATTTGGTTTGCATCGTTGGTGAGCCATACCTTTATCGAACCTTCGTTCTTAAAGAGTCCGCCTTCAACGACAAGCGGCTCGACGACGATACAATCGAAAGTGCCTGCATCGGTCTCAAGCTTCTGTCTGCCGAGTATCATGATGTCAAGCGGATGGGTTTTTCCATTATAGAAGTTTTGCATTTGTATCCTTTGACCCTTCTTATATCGCGAGAGGTCTATCGTGCGAATATAATAGAATGCGCTCAAGATGTCATGGACATACTGTGGTATCTTATGCTTCTGGTCACCAACTTCGGCAAACAATTCTTCATGGTCAAAGAATGCAGAGTAATCTTTCGAATATTTTCCTTCGCGTACATGCTGCTCAAAACGGTGAGGGAAGATACCTTCCACGTCGAGATATGTAGAATACTTATCGCGCACTTTGAAGATCTTATCGAATGACTCTGTGCTTACAGCATAGGTATTTATCTCAAATGTTTTTCGTCCATTCAGGTATTTATAGCCGGGAATGGTCATGACAGCCTGACCTGCGGTGACAAAGCCGTAGTTTATATCAAAGGTCAGCCGCTCACCGACAGTAAATGCCGTATTCGGAAGTGTACGATACTCGTCCTTCGGAGTAAGTGGTGTTGGCTTAGCGGTTAAGTACATACTTGTCGCTGATAAAGCAACAATGCAAAGTACTGCGGATATGATCTTTCTACTGTTCATGGTTCGTTAGCTGTTTCGCCGCATGAATAACTTGGTCTGTCGAAATGCTTGTTATGCAATCGCAATCTTTGCAAGCGGGGCATTCATCGCGTAGTAGACTGCTTGGTTCAAGGTTAATAACATTCTTTCCTCTGAACCCCCATCGCTCCTTTGAAAGAGCGGTCGCACGCTGAAAGAGTCCGATAGTCGGTACTCCGAGAGCTGCGGCTAAATGTCCGGGTCCCGTTGAACCTGAAACTACGAGTGATGCGCCTTGCAAAACCCCTGCTAATTCAATGAGCGTTAACTCCGTATGTATATGCACGATAACACCCAAGGGTTTCAACTGACCGGCAACTGTTAACAAGAATTCACGGTGTTTATTCTCGCCCGTAAAGACTATTTCTAAGCCCTTTTCTCTATTAAGCCATGCAGCTACTTCTTTGAATCTCTCAATACTCCATGAATTAGCAGACCCACCTGTAAACACATGCAACACCACATAAGGATCAAATAGTGTATTATTGTACTTAGGAATGACTAGATTAGACAATGGATTATCACTGCTATCTATCCCAATCGCGCGAAGCATTCTGATATTGTACTCTGCTTCGTTATGTTCTGCGGTCTTGCGGTGGTCATATATCTTTCTATTAAATAGGAAAGAATACCATCTGTATCCTGTCCCGATACGAATTGGAGTGCGTGAGAGGAGTCCTGCAAGGACTAATCGAAAGGACGGTGACGGAATAAAAAGTACATCTGTCTTTACCGCTCGAATTGCTTTCGCTATCTCAGATGCCGGCAAGTCGGGGTTGATGATCGCGATCTCGTCTACATCGGGACAGCATTCAACAAGAGGTAGTGTATATTCACGAATACCGAAAATAACCTTTGCTTCAGGTAGATGTTTGCGAATCACAGCAGCCATCGGCAATGTCAGGACCATATCGCCAAGGCGGTCAGTACGCAGTATGAGTATGCGTTTCACAGTGACTTAACGGAAATCACGAAGCACAAGCTGTGGAGTTACTTTCCCGTTATAATCATTCTCATCAAGCGAGAAGACGATCTCTAGATCCTCCTTGAGTCCGCTGGACTTTGAGAACAGCTCATCCAACTTATTCCCTAAGCCAAATCCGATCGCATCAATTGCCGCGCCGCCGACAGTAAAAGGTACATTGTTCGGAGCTAATGCGCGCACTGATTGGCTTTGAAATGAAAGTTTATCTTTTGAGCGGATGTTGCACTTCAAGTGGCTGGTGGTTTTCCCAACGGTACGCGGATACCCAACGACTTGCACATCTTTTGCATAAAAGAGGGGACGGTGATTATCCGGACCAAATGGCGCAAGCTGACGGATGATAGCGAAGTATCGCGGAGTAAGTTCGTTAATGTCGATCGGAGTATCAACACTGAGCTCCGGAACAAGCATGTCTTTGCTGATGCTTGTATTTGCTACCTCGTTCATTGCCTTTCTGAACTCAAGAACTCTGTCTATCTGAATAGAAACTCCGGCAGCATACTTATGTCCGCCAAAAGTTACGAGCATGTGTTCGCAGCTTTTGAGTGCGGAGTGAATATCAAACCCCATAATAGAGCGAGCACTGCCTTTGGCAACACCGTCGACGGTGGTCATCAGGACAACAGGCAAGTGGTACCGCTCGACTAGTCGCGAAGCGACAATACCGATGACCCCTGCATGCCACGAACCGTTATGAAGCACGATGATGCGGTCATTGTCTTTATTAAGATAATTATCAACAAGAATACATGCTTCCTGAAATGCTTCTTCATCTATCTTGCGGCGATTGATATTTTCGCCTTCTAAGATCGCTGCAATGCGTTGCGCTTCTTCTTCTGTTGTTGCCATTAATAGATCAACAGAGCGCGCACCGTCGCCTAGTCGACCGGCAGCATTAATTCGCGGAGCAATACCGAATACGATCTGTGTGGTCGTTATTTTTCCAAGCTTTAATCCTGCACCGATCATGAGTGCCTTAATGCCAGGCTTAGGGTCCTCATTGATCTTCTTTAACCCAAAGTGAACCATGATGCGGTTCTCATCTCGAAGCGAGACAATATCTGCAGAGCTTGCCATTGCTACAAAATCAAGGTAGTCGTAAGCTTTCTCTTGCTCGCCGTACGTCTCAGCTAATGCTTGGATGAGCTTAAATGCAACACCGCAGCCACAGAGTTGCTTAAAAGGATACTCACATCCGGGTATAAGAGGATTTAGTGAAGCATATGAAGCAGGGAGAGTATCACCAGGTTCATGGTGATCACAGATAATGACGTCGATGCCTTTATTTTGCATATAGGCAACCGAGTCAACGGCAGTTATTCCGCAGTCAATGGATATAAGGAGGGTAACAGGTTTTTCCGTTGAAGCAAAAAGACGCTCCAAAGAGGGTATGGTCAGACCATATCCTTCGGTAAACCTGTCAGGAGTATGTGATGCAACTATCGCCCCTATCGAACGCAGATAGAGAGTCATCATCGCTGTACTTGTCGTGCCATCGACATCGTAATCTCCATAAACGCCGATGGTTTCGCCCGCTGCAACAGCAGCACGAATCCTCTCAACGGCGCGGCGCATATCTTTTAACAAATATGGCGAATGAAGCTGTTCAAGCGAAGGACGGAAAAAATCACGTGCTTCGTCGAACGTCGTAATACCACGAGTTACTAATATGGATGCAATTGACTCCGGTACATTGATTGATTGCGATAAATTGCGTATAACATCATCACCTTCCGGACTTTTGTCCGGAAGACGCCAACGGTAACGCACGAATACTGTCCTTTCATCATTATTAACTAATACGAATTTACGCATATTTACCGGCTATGTGTCATAACTCGTAGTGAATTATTTGCTAACCATCTGAAAATAATGGTGTTATATTGATTAAGAACAGATAAATAATGAAGCTTTTTATATCCTTTATACTCTTTGTTTTCATGTCTTTAGAGGTTGCATCTGCGCAGGAAACATCCGGTGGAACAACTGCTCCTACAGCGAAGCCAAAACCCATGCCTGGGACCACTGTCGAGCCCTCAAAAGAGGCTGAATCTTGGAGCTTTCTCTCGCTCGGTGCCTGCGGAGTGGACGGCTTCCAAAGACAGAATCCGACCTATGACGGCAGAGGTACTATCGTTTGCATACTTGATGATGGTGTTGATATCGGAATAGCCGGACTTCTGAAAACCAGTGAAGGCAAGACGAAAGTCATTGATGTGCAGGATATGTCAAGTACAGGAGACGTAAAATATTCAGAGGCAAAGCGTGAGGGTGATAAAATTCTTGTTAGTGGTAAAGAAGTACTTCGCGGTGTACCATC
>DATDEW010000150.1:0-2005 GCA_036522935.1 Kapaibacterium sp. (SeqCode) | reverse complement strand
GAAAATATTCTGATGACATCTATGGCTGTGGCTTCCACCGGTACGGTCTATGCATCTGACGGAACGATGCTCTACTCGTCGAAAGATAACGGCTCGTCATGGACGAAGTTTACTATCGGCGGACTTGGCGGCGGCGACAAGGTCAATGCTATGACGTTCCGCTCCGATGGAAAACTCTATCTTGGTACTAACGCCGCCATCATTCGCAGCAAAGCGGTGATGGAGTAAGTATCACTCGATCGGTTTTAATCCTTGCATAACGCGGAGCAGCCCTATCTGCCCCGCGTGATATGCGTCGTGACAGATGATCTGTCTAATGTAGTTCGCGCTGCGCTCATCGGTATCAAGTATCTTCTCTCCCATCCCCGAAATAACGGATTTTAGTTCTTCCTGGATCTGCTTCGTACGGTCAAGTTCTTTCTGCCAATCCGAATTAGTTGCACTCTCCGGCGGCGCTGACCAGTTACCGCTATCAGCATTTGGTTTCTCTGTACCTTTGAGATATGCAATGGTGTATTGTTTCCAGAAGTTAATGTGAAGGAGTACATCCCACACCGAGTGTCTTTCAGATGATGGCTTCCAAAGTGCCTGCTCTAACGTCAACGGCTCGACAAGTTGGTAGAGTCCTGCCTGCCAGTGATTGCCTCCTGAAAAGAATTTATCGTGATCAAAAAGTAAAGTTGTGGTTGCTTCTGTCATAGGTGCTCATGATTATCAGTAGTAATATACGAAAACTACAAACCGATTTCCAAAATATATTCTTGTTATGCAGGAAACTTCGTTAATCGTTTTCCGAAAGGGTTGCAGAAGAGAAGTGGGAGCTTGATCGTGACAAGCATATAATGCGTAACTACGTCTGCTGCTTTTTCACGGAATGATGGTTCATTACTTCCATGTGTTCGGAGCCACTTCTCGTAGGGCTGCCAATGCGACGGCTCATCACGTTCGATGATCTTGAATACTCGCTGAAGCTCGTCGTTGCCGCGAATAAGTAGGGAATTGAGGATGGTCTCAACCTGCTTCATACCTCGGAATTCCGTTATCATTATCAAGCGACACAACCGAAAGAACTTCTCGTCATCGGCAACCATCTCTTCGGGATTCAGGTCGTCGATATCCGCACCGAAGATACTACTGACAAGACGGTCAATATATCCTGACGAACTTCCTACCGCAAGCGGCATTTCGCCCCGTGACTCAAAATAGTGACGGAACATCAGGTAATGCTTGCGTTCATCTTCTGTATGCTTCTCGACCGCCGCGATAAATTCATGTTCCGACGGATATTTCTCGCGCAGCGCTCGGGCAAGTCGCTCCAACTCTGTATACCCTCTATGCTCATTATAGAGGTATACTGATAGGAGAACCCTCAAATACCGATCTATGAACCAATTGGGCATTGTATCAATAGTACTTTTCCAAACAACGTACCTGATTGGAAGAAATGTTCGGTCACCGTTTGAATGGCTTATTTCATATAATTGTCACAGAGGTGCGACCGCTCCCTAACAAAGCTAATAAATGTTGTAATCGCTTGATACATTAGCCAAGCACACGAAAAAGGGCATGCCAACAGCATGCCCCTACGAAAACAAAATTCTTTTCTGGTCTTTTACTTCTTCGTCATCTTCCCTACGATGACGTAGTAGATGATAAGTCCCAGTCCGCCACAGATGAGGATGGATGAGAACATGATGCTGTCTTCGGCTCTCGGGTCGGGGACCTGGCTTGCAATGGTCGAGCCGATAGCTATGCCGATTCCGATGAAGATAGCAAGTAATCCGATGCGGAGCGTATTGAAGAGTCCGCGGCGCGGGTCGGCGCCCTCGCGAAGTGCACGGGTGTATTCTATGATATCTACGCCGCGGTTAATGAGTTCATAGCGCTCGGCATGACGAAATACGATATAGAGAATTGGGATGCTAAACGAGAGAATGATCGCTAACATCGGGATAATGAGTTCGGCTGCTTCCTGCATAATGAATTCCTTTGTGTTTGTTAATGC
>DATDEW010000149.1:0-6742 GCA_036522935.1 Kapaibacterium sp. (SeqCode) | reverse complement strand
GATATTAATTACACCCTATAATGATATCCTAAGTCAAAAAAAACAAGGTTTTCTTGCCCCCTTCGAAATCTTAACGTAATTTTGCACTATTAAGACTTAGTCCTAATAGTAGTTAAATAATTCAACATCATGAAAGTTGTTAATTTCTATATAGTTAGCGCATTTTTTAGCTTTTTTGCTCTTGCAAACATGGCTTCTGCACAGACAAAGAAAGACTCTGTTGGTACCTACGAAGCAGAAGAGATCACTATCTCGGAAGACAAAGATGCTTACTTTCCAAAGGTATCGTATGTTGGCGCAAAGACAAATACACCATTACGCGATATCCCGGCCTCGATATCTGTTATTCCATTGCCACTTATGAAAGAACAGGGAGTGATCAATCTTGATCAGTCGATCCGCAACGTGTCCGGCGTCACTCAGTCAAGCTCCAGTAATTATGGCTTCTTCAATAAATATAACATCAGAGGTCTTAGCTCGCGATTTCTATTGAACGGACTGCCAGATGGATCAACCGTTAACGGCTATGCTCGTTCACTTACCGGCATAGATCACATTGAAGTGCTTAAAGGACCGGGTTCTGCACTCTATGGTGGAGGAGAGACCGGCGGTACAGTGAATATGGTATCAAAACCACTTTATTCTAATCCCGGAGTTAACTTTACTCAAACAGCAGGAAGCTATGGTGCTTTTACATCAATGGTCGATGTAGGTACAGGTGTAGACGATGGTTCAATCAAGTCACGTCTATCGGCAAACTTCACTCAGCGCGATGGGTATCGTGATATTAAGAATAAGACCATGGAGGTAATTCCGACAGCAAGTTTTAATGTAGGGCCCGGAGTGCTGAGTGCTACTGCCGACTTCCGCTCTATTGATCAGGTAGCAGATAGCTATGGTATTCCATTGGAATCTGCTGCTAGTGGTGCTACTGTTATTGATGTACCCTTTGAAAATAAGTACTATACTCCGTTCGGTACAACGGAAACTCGTATCCAGCGTGGCTATCTATCGTATAATTACGTAGCAAGTGAAGATTTCACGGTTCGTACGAATACGATGATCGCCGGTAGAACATTGCATCTGCTGCGCAATGCGGGAAGTGCTTCGACAGCAAATAGCGATACAATTAAAAGCCGTCAGCTTCGTGAGCAGTGGGATGATGTTAGCGAAGCCCTTGTGCAGATAGAACCCGTATTCTATGCAACAACCGGTTCATTGAAGCATACGGTACTTGGCGGATTTGAATACAATCATGGTAACATTTATACTTTCCGTCAAACTGCGCCGCTTCCAAATATTGTTGACAGAATGAACCCCGTTGTTCCCGAGTCAAGCTATACGGATCTGAAGTTCACAAAGAATGCAGCAAATGACAGACATATCCTTGTCTCTAATATCGGATTATATGCACAAGAGCAGATGACAATATCTGATCAGTTCAAGGTGCGCGCAGGCGGACGATATGATATGTTTGGTACCAATGACATGCACTTATCTGATACAAATTCTACCGACACGGTCTACAATACATTTAGCTATCAACTCGGAGCTGTCTATCAGCCGATAGAAGAAGTGTCAATATTCGGAGGATATTCTCTCGGGTATCAATCAACATTATCTACTGAAGGTACTTCCGCTGCACGACCCGAAAGTGCAAACCAACTTGAACTTGGTGTCAAGACATCGTTCATGGATAATACGCTCAATGTTAACGTCACATGGTTCGATGTACATCGTAAAGATTTTATCGTGACGATTAACGGTGAACCCGAACCTGTTGGCGAGCAGAAGACAAGCGGTATAGAAACTGATGTTGCTGTCCGTCTTTTTGATAATCTGACGATCACAGGTAACTTCGCTCTCTATAGCGCTGAACTGTTGTCGCTCGGCACAGCGGATTCTTTGAATGTTGGTAAACAACCGACCGGTGTCCCTGAGCAAAGTGCAGGTACATGGGTAGCATATACATTCTCTCAGGGTATACTCAAAGGGCTTGGCCTGGGTGCAGGCGCTACCTTCCGCGGCGACATGTTCTTTAATACAGCGAACACGATCACCGTACCAGGTTACACGACACTTGATGCAGGATTGTTCTACAAGCATCAATACTTCGATGCTCAGGTGAACATTGCTAACCTAACAGACCAAAAGTATTTCCGTAATGGTGCTAACAGCGGTTTCTTCCCGGGTGACCCGCGGAATGTTACAGCGACCATTCGTCTGAAATTCTAAAAAGAACTAAGCGTGTCGATAAACAAAACGGTCTTCAAGCTGCATTCTTGGGTAGGACTTATTACGGGATTAATACTCTCGGTAGTAAGTCTTACTGGTGTGGGGCTTGTATTCCGTGATGAACTCGATTCAGAGTTTCATCCGCAGAGATCGAACATCTCAGCAGGGAAGAGACTCTCGCTTGATTCTGTTTATTCTATCGCATCAGTAGTTCGTCCTACACATTCAGTATCAGCGATCATCCTTCCCGAGACGCTTGACGAAGCTCTGCTTGTCCGACTTTCCAAGAAACAAGATGTAGTAAAGGTCTACCTTGATCCTTCGACGGGAAGCGTACTTGATGAGCAGTTTGAAAAAGATGATCTTCTCCAGCAGGTATTCCTCTTGCACAGGACACTACTGATCGGTGAGACAGGCAAGATCATAATGTTCTTTTTCGGTCTTGCACTGATTGTTTCGACGTTGACAGGATTGTATGTATATCGGCGTCAGTTCTTCTCTTTCATAAATATATTTAGCCGGAATAGAAAGCTTCGTAAGCAAGATACTCGATCGAAGCGCTGGCATACAAACATTGGGATGATGGGGTTCTTAGTTAATTTACTTTTTGCTGTCACAGGAGCTATTATGCAATACCCTGCGGTAAAAAAAGTATTTGAAGAGCCGCGACAAAAGCAGCAAGAGCAGGTATCACAAATTCAAAAGCGTTCGCTGGATTCGCTTGTCGCGCTATCGGAGACAAAGTATCCTGACTTTCATCTGCGAGTTATCAGTTTTCCTCAAGATAAACCATCGAGTGTAGTCCTTCGCGGAAAGTTCGGAGACAGCCGGTTCGTACCACCGGCAAAGAGCTCGGTAGAACTCTCCGCTCATACAGGTGAAGTCATCAAAGTCACAAAAGCGCTTACGGGCAATTTCTTCGATGATGTTACCGTCATCTCAAACCCTTTACATTTTGGCAACTGGGGAGGTGTACTAACAAAGATCATTTATGTGCTTATTGGTTTTCTTCCGGCTATACTCTCGGTGACCGGCTTCGTTATCTATTTCAGAAGAAGAAAGAAGCATATATCGTTAGAAGAAGAGTATTCAGCAGATGTTGCTTCGTAATTAATTCTTCTAAACCCCTCCCGGTATTTCGTTGTTTACTTCGCCCGAGTAACGAAAGAACTATGCCAATATCCGGACACGCTACATTTGAAGGTACCTCTCGCATCAGGGAGCGTAACGCTACATTCAGTCAAACCTATAAGACGCTCGGCAAGACCGGGCTCATCTGTTCTGCAGTTGGTTCTGGTTCGTACCGTGTCGATGTACGGGTTGCCGAACACCATGCCGCACTCTCGAAGGCAATTCGTATGGGTATCAATGTTATTGATTCGTCAGCGAATTATTCTGATGGGTATTCCGAGAAACTCATCGGTGAAGTTCTTGAGTCGATGATAACCAAAGAGGAGATCACCCGTGAAGAAGTTATCCTCGTTTCAAAAGGCGGTTACATACAAGGAGAAAATTATAAACGAATTTCAGAGCAAGTTGCATTGCTTCGTGATGAAGCTCCACAAAGCGGTACCGAGTTTGCAGAGATAGTAAAATATAAAAACGGTCTTTGGCATTCTATCCACCCTGATTTTTTACATGACCAAATAACCCGCTCGCTTGAACGACTGGATGTCGATACCATCGACGTGTATCTTCTTCATAATCCCGAATACTTTTTGCAATGGGCAGTAAAGGATAATATGCCTGAAGATGAGGCGCGCGATATGTATGATGATCGTATCCGTCGGGCATTTGCTCATCTTGAGAAAGAAGTCGCAAAGGGGAGAATAAAGTATTATGGTATTAGCTCGAATACATTTGTCAAAGCTGAGGGCTCTGTTGATAGAACATCGCTTGAATCGGTGATGAAATACGCCGGTCCGCATTTCGCCGTTATCCAACTGCCGATGAATTTATTTGAGCAGGGAGGAGTGAATGAACTCAACCATGAGAAGGCATCACTATCGATACTGGATTTTGCAAAGAAAAATACTATCGGCGTCCTCATTAATCGTCCACTTAACGCAATTCATAACCAACAGCTCATCCGTCTTGCGAATTATCCCGAGCGCGAATTCTTGCCGGAAGAAGATATCAATGTCATCGTACATGATGTAAACTTGCAAGAGTCGGAGTTCAAGAAAGAGATACTTGCCGAAGCCGAGCTTAACCCGCAAGCAAAAGAAGCGGTAACAAAGCTCATGATGTTCGGCGAGTGGCTCGATAGTTACCGTTGGCGTGACTTGGCGGGGTATGATGAGTGGCGCGATCTTCTGTTCACTGTTCTCAAGCCACGTATTCAATATGTCTTCGATCTTTTACGTCCGCTGGCTAAAGAGGATAAAGTGATATTCAGGTTCTTAGAAGAATATGCCGAAGCTATGGATGAAGTTATTGAGCATATTACAAATTTCTACACAACGAAAGCTGCTCAAACCTCAAATGCAATTCATAATGCTCTAGATGAAGTATTGCCGGGTGAGTATCACGAGCTTTCATTATCGCAAAAAGCAGTGCTTGCATTGCGTTCGGTCGAGGGGGTGTCCTCAGTGCTTGTCGGGATGCGCAGCGAAGAGTATGTCGATGACGTCGTATTCGGGCTTCATGCGAAAACACTCGATGATGCCGAAAATTTCTGGAAGCGTTTAGAAATAAATAAGTAAGAGGAAATTTCTCTACGTGCGACAGAATTTTTTTTCGAATAGTATATACATTCGGAGATCTTTTTTGCTATATTTGTAGGTGTAACTTTATTTCAGGTATAATTTGCCATCCAAATTATACCTTACCATCATACACCATGAAAAAGAGCATACTCCATCCAATAGCAATGCTTATTGTGGTATCTTCGTTTGCATCGGCACAAACGTATTCGCCTGCCTACTCAACGAAGCTTACTATCAAAAGCGGTTCGTATAAGCTAACCATCATACCACCGACTCTCTCGGGAGATCTTACGCTGACACTGCCCGATAAACACGGCACGCCAAACCAAGTCTTACAGACCGATGGAAGTGGCGCACTTAGTTGGGTCAATGCCGGCGGCGGAAGCGGGTGGGGACTTACAGGTAATACGCTCACCGGTACATTGCCTTCAACACCAACAGAGTTCATCGGCTCGACAAATGCCTATGATGTCGTCTTTAGGTCAGGCGGCGCAGAACAGATGCGTCTCTATTCGAGCGGCGGTATCAATATTCCTGTATCTGCTTCATCAGGTGAAGGTGTGATCTTCCAGAACGGCAGCCGCATGATACATAGCAAAGCAGGACACAGTTTCTTTGCGGGCTATCTTTCGGGAAATCTCACAATGTCCGGCGGCACCAATACAGGTATTGGCGCTGAAGCATTGCAAGGTATCACAAGCGGTTCACATAATACTGGTGTTGGTACACAAGCTCTCTATCAGATACAATCGGGCGGCTCTAACACAGCGGTCGGAGGGTATTCTTTAGGCGGATTGACAACGGGCGCAGACAACACTGCTGTCGGTCAAGGGTCGCTCTTTACGATGATTTCAAATAGCTACAATACCGGTGTCGGTAAAAATGCGTTACGCTTAACTACAGCAGATGCGAACACTGCGCTCGGATTCGCTGCGGGAAATACAAATACGACTGGCACATCAAACACCTATCTTGGCGCTGATGCTGATGCTTCGGCAGTTAACTGGAGCAACTCTACCGCAGTCGGCGCAAATGCACAGGTCGGTGCGTCGAACGTTGTTGTACTCGGTTCGATAAACGGTGTGAACTCTGCATCGAGTGATACAAAGATCGGTATTGGTACGACTACGCCTACGGAAAAACTTGAGGTCAAGAGTGGCAACGTTCTCCTCTCGAATGCAGGCACCGCAGGCACGCTCGGCTTTCAAGGCACAAGTACTGGTGTGAGTACATTTGCTGCAGGAGCACAAGGGGCTGCAACCATAAACTATACACTTCCGACAGTACAGCCAATGGCAAGCCAAGTACTAACAGCAACCGCCGTAACCGGAAGTGGTCCTTATGCGGTGACGCTCGGATGGACGATGGGGGGAATAACATATCTCAAAACAGCAGATGAATCACTTAATAATAGTGGAGGTCTTGGGACTACCTTCCAGGATGATGATCATTTAGCAGGCATTCCGGTCGGTAACAGTGAGATATGGGCTTTTGATGGGTTCTTACTGTACTCCTCACCCAGTAATAACCCAAACGTTAAATTGCAGTTTGTTGCATCGCAAAATGTTACTATTTCAAGTTACTGGACATGGGGCGGACCTGCATTTAGTACTGCCTCCGGAGAATCAAGCGTAGCAACAGGTACCACCTCTACAACTGTAACGGCTGATTACAATGCAACACCTGCTGCCGGATCAATACATGTTAAAGGTACGATCGTAAATGCAAGCGGGTCAGCAGCGACTTTAAAACTTCAATGGGCACAATCCGTTGCAAGTGCAAGCAACGCCTCATTGCTT
>DATDEW010000148.1:0-2341 GCA_036522935.1 Kapaibacterium sp. (SeqCode) | reverse complement strand
CTTGATCATTATTCTCGGTGCAACTGATGACCGCGCATCAAAAGGATTTGTCGGTCTTGCTATCGGTCTTGCCTTGACGCTGATACATCTTATCAGCATTCCGGTAACGAATACCTCTGTTAATCCCGCACGCAGCACAAGTCAGGCGATATTTGTCGGCGGCTGGGCGCTCGAACAGTTATGGTTGTTCTGGATAGCACCGATCATTGGAGCTGCATTAGCCGGGATTGCATATAAAAATCTCTTCAGCGCTGATAAATAGCATTGTATTTATTAAAACAATGTGACGATTAACTCATTCAATATGCCGCACCTCACTTGATCGGGTGCGGCAATTTTTACATATCAGACTACAATGATTAAAAAGAACCTCCGGTTACAAATACTCCTCGGTGCATTTTTAACACTTGTAGGTATTGCTTTCTCTTGCGAAAGTTATGCAGCCGATCCGCTCCCATCATGGAAAGACAGACCTGCGAAAAAAGCTATTGTAGAGTTTGTAAAGAAGGTTATCCAAAAAGGAAGCGTACACTTTGTGCCGATAGCTGAGCGTATTGCTACCTTTGATAATGACGGCACGCTCTGGGCAGAGCAGCCAATGTATTTCCAGTTCATGTTCGCGATCGACCGTGTGAAGGCGCTTGCACCGCAGCATCCCGAGTGGAAAGACAAGGAGCCATTCGCATCTGTGCTCAAGGGTGATATGAAGAATGCGCTTGCAGGTGGCGAGAAAGCACTCCTTGAACTTGTGATGGCAACTCATGCAGATATGACGACGGATGAATTTGAGAAGATCGTTAGTCATTGGATCGCAACCGCTAAGCATCCAAAGACCGGAAGGCTCTATACAGAAATGGTTTATCAACCGATGCTTGAATTGCTTGCGTATTTGCGAGCAAATGGATTCAAGACATACATCGTCTCCGGTGGCGGAATAGAGTTCATGCGTCCTTGGACAGAAAGAGTCTATGGAATTCCTCCGGAACAAGTTGTAGGAAGTAGTGGTAAGCTGAAGTATGAAATGCGGAATGGTGAGCCGACTCTTGTGAAACTTCCTGAACTGAACTTCATTGATGATAAAGCAGGGAAACCGGTTGGCATACAAATGCACATCGGTCGCAGACCTATAATGGCATTCGGTAACTCTGATGGTGACCTCCAAATGCTTCAATGGACTTCTGCCGGTAGTGGCCCACGTTTCTGTATGTACGTTCATCACGACGATGCAGCAAGAGAATGGGCATACGACCGCGAGTCTCATATCGGTAAGCTTGACAAAGGACTGGACGAAGCAAAGGCAAAAGGGTGGATTGTTACCAGCATGAAAGATGATTGGAAAACAATATTTCCTGCAAAGTAGCATCTCATACATTTTCTTGTACTTTTACAGAGTCTCGTCACGTTTGATAGGAATCTAGTTTGGTTTTGTATCTCAAGATACAGTTGTTTCTCGATACCATACACTATGCATTTATGAAAATTAAATTTAACATACTTCTGCTAAGCGCAGCAGTTTTTAGCGTTATTGTTCTCTCGTTTACAGATGGCAAAGGCCAGATGATGGATCGCACGGTTCTGCCAATAAAAGAACCAATCTATCCGACAAGTACAACACTTGATGCGCGCGATGCTACCGCACCACCGCGTTTTGAAGTGAAAGCTCCGAAGGGAGCGCCGAACGTTGTTATTGTTCTCATTGATGATATTGGTTTCGGACATTCTAGTGCATTTGGCGGACCTATACACATGCCAAATCTTGAACGTATGGCAAATAACGGTCTTCGTTATAATCGCTTTCATACAACTGCACTTTGCTCGCCGACGCGCGTTGCAATTCTTACAGGAAGAAACCACCATGTAAATAATGCGGGCGCAATCATGGAAGTCGCCACGGGATTTCCCGGGAATACCGGTGTTCGTCCCAATAGCGTTGCTCCGCTTGCGGAGATGCTTCGGTTAAATGGATATTCAACAGCAGCATTTGGAAAATACCATGAGACTGCGCCGTGGGAAGTATCAGTATCAGGTCCGTTTGATCGCTGGCCGACTCGCTCAGGGTTTGACAAGTTCTATGGCTTCATCGGTGGTGAGACAAATCAATGGGCTCCTGCTATATTTGACGGTACGGTCCGTGTCGAGCATGAGAACGACCCGAACTATCATTTCACTACAGACATGACAAGTAAAGCTGTGAACTGGATGCAGGCACAGCATACGCTTACACCTGATAAACCGTTCTTTGTGTACTTTGCAACTGGCGCAACGCATGCACCGCATCACGTACCAAAAGAATGGGCAGATAAATATAAAGGCAAATTTGGTGGAGGTTGGGATAAACTTC
>DATDEW010000147.1:0-2452 GCA_036522935.1 Kapaibacterium sp. (SeqCode) | reverse complement strand
AGAAGAGAAGTAGTTTCATCAAATCATACGAGGTGACACAAGCGCAAAGAACAACGCAAACAAGAGAAAGAAAATCCGAATAAATTCAGGTCGGGAACAATAAACCTTGTCGCTTGCTTAGTTTCTTCATGGCTGAGATCCTGACCATAGAGAATCTCTCAAAGTTCGAGCACCTTATCAATCGCGACGATAGTGCATACGACATCAATATGATGGTCATGCCGGGTACGCTTGAGGACAAGCACAAGAATGTCGATCCTCTCAAGGGCATTCCTGCCGTACGGAGGCAATTTAATCTTATCTATCTATTCACAGGCGGCAAACATGACCTGCAGCTTGGCGCTAATTACCTCTGGCTTGAACCGAATGATCTTGTCATCATCCCGGAAAATATGGTTGCTGCATCTCCGAACATCAAGGGGTGTACAGGGTATTGCTCGCATTTCAAAACTGAATTTGTAAAACCGCTTCTCAATAATAGTTTAAGCGAGGATTTTCCGTACTTCGATCTGGAGGCGCAGCATATTTTTCATCTTGATGACGAGGAGACAGACCTTATTGCCCAGGCATTTCGCGATATCATCTCAGAACATAAGCGTTTATCGTATGAAAGTAATTTTCTTCTGCGTAACTATCTGCATATTTTGCTTCTTAGAGTCCGAGACATCTACCGTGTCCATTCAAAAAAGACCGACGAAGTAAGCTCACGCTCTATGCAGATCACGAACCGGTTCAAACATCTTGCCGAGAAGAATTTCGTTGAAAAACGCTCAGTGCAGGAATATGCTGCTATGTTGAACATCACGCCGAAGCATCTATCCGACGTTGTAAAAGCGACGGTCGGAAAGCCCCCTCTACAGATCATTCAGGATCTGTTGCTTTTGGAAGCGAAGGTCCTCCTTCGGTCGACGGATATGACCTCTTCGCAGATAGCACACGAACTTCGTTTCGGTGATCAATCCCATTTCTCACGTTTTATCAAACAGCGTACAGGAATGTCTCCGCAAATGCTAAGAAAGCACCTATAAATAGCATTCCCCCAATCCGTACCCATCTTACCGACTTTTGTACAAGTATTACGGACTGCTTGTTGTGCATTTTTGCATATGAGATTAACTCAATCTAAAAACAACAATGAATACAACACAAGCATATACACCAACTATTGACCCCAAAAAGGTCGAATCGTTCTTAGGAAGAGTCGTTACAGATTTTGGCGCGGCATTCGGCGTTGCCCTGGGGTATCTGGGCGATAAGCTCGGCCTCTACAAGGCAATGGCGTTTGCTGGTCCGCTTTCTTCAGAAGAGATCGCAAAGCGATCAGGCACGCAAGAGCGTTATGTCCGCGAGTGGCTTATCAATCAGGCAGCCGGCGGATATGTTGAATACGATAAAGCCACTGGAAAATATATACTTCCTGATGAGCAAGCCGTAGCACTCACCGATGAGAACAGCCCATACAATGTCGCGGGAGGTTTCGAACTCATTAGCGCACTCCTTAAATCTGAAGACCGCGTGACGGAAAATTTCCTGACCGGCAAAGGTATGACATGGGGAGAGCATCATCACCATCTTTTTGAGGGTACGGAGCGCTTTTTCCGTCCTTCTTATCGCGGCAATCTGCTCTCGACGTGGCTCCCTTCTGTTACAGGTATTGTGGACCGGTTGATTAAAGGTATTCGCGTGGCTGATATCGGCTGTGGCCATGGCGCATCTACATTGATATTAGCAGAAGCCTTTCCAAATTCCACATTTACCGGATTTGATAATCATGCTCCCTCTATCGAACGGGCAAACGAACTTGCAAAAGAGAAAGGCCTGAAGTCGGTATTATTCAAAGTCGCAAGCGCACAGGAATTCGATGGGACATACGATTTCATCACCTTCTTCGACTGCCTGCATGATATGGGCGATCCGATCGGTGGGCTAAAACATTGCAGGGAGCATCTCGCCGATGACGGCGTCATCATGGCGATCGAACCTATGGGAGGTCGTACGACAGAAGAGAATTTCAATCCTGTCGGTCGAATCTATTCCGGTGCATCCGTCTTCGTCTGTACACCAAATGCAGTTGCAACAGGAGGTTATGCGATCGGGACGGTAGCGTCGGATGATGTCCTTGCTGAAGTCGCAATGAAAGCAGGTCTCACAAACTTCCGCCGCGCAACGGAGACTCCGTTCAACCGTGTATTTGAGATGAAGAAATAATGAAAGAATGCCCCTCCATTTGTAACGGCGAACGGAGGGGTATCAACGAAGTAAACTATCTGACTATTAACTTCTTCGTTATTACCTGCCCGCTGGTTTGCAGTCTTACAAAGTAACTTCCCTGCGGTATATCTTTGGTATCTATTGGAATGGCATGAACACCTGTCTCGTAGATACCATCTGCAAGTGTCATTCTTTTGTTACCGAGCACGTCGTAGAGTTCAATGCTGATAGTCTCCGACCT
>DATDEW010000146.1:0-4535 GCA_036522935.1 Kapaibacterium sp. (SeqCode) | reverse complement strand
TCTACGGCTCGTCACGGCTCGAGTCATGGTATCAGGCTCAGGTCAGACTCTTGGAAGCAACCGCAAGTAAGCTCGGCTTCGCGAAGGTCAGCGAGCTGAAGAAAGCAGTGGTTCGTAAGATAAAAGAATATGTCGGCAACGGCGGCTTCATGTTCGCCATGTGCTCGGCAACCGATAGCTATGACATAGCACTTGCCTCGGAGAATACCGATATCTGCGACGCCGTCTTCGATGGCGATGGCATCGACCCGAACTATGCATCCAAACTTGACTTCACAAAAACATTTGCCTTCGAGAACTTCTCTCTTAAGACGAACCCGATGGAGTATGAATACTCCGATATCGATGTGCAGTATCCCGAGATCGGTAATCCGGAGAACGATTACTTTACGCTCTTTGATTTTTCCGCGAAGTTCGATCCAGTCCCGACGATGCTGACACAGGATCATGTCGGTGTTGTCAGAGGGTTCATGGGACAGACGACGATGTTCCATAAAGCGAACATTAAGAAGACGGTTACGATACTCGGCGAACGCGAAGGCAGCGACCAGGTCAGATATTTATATTCAAACTTCGGACGCGGCTTCTTTGCATTCTACGGCGGACATGACCCGGAAGATTACACGCATCAGGTAGGCGACCCGCCGACAGACCTAAAACTCCATAAGCAAAGCCCAGGCTACCGTTTGATACTCAACAACGTATTATTTCCAGCAGCCAAGAAGAAGAAGCTGAAGACGTAGGAGAATAGGAACTTATAGTAATTCAACACTGTAAAACCATAGAGAGGATTATTATGCAACAGTTAAGCATAGCACAAAATACCGACGGAGTATTTATCCATATTGATACTAACTCTGTCTCAAAAGAGAAGGTAGATGAAGCACTTCGTCTTCTCAAGCTTTTCTTTTTTGATGACTCACATATTCCGCCTGTCTCCGTTGAAGAACAACTTGAAATAGAAGCATCTCTTAGTGGCATGAGCGAAGAAGATAAAGAGATAGCATTTTCGAGAGTTGTGCCATTATGAGCGATATTAAGATTACCTATACCAAACGCGCCGAAAAATTCTTACAGAAAAATCCCACTCGCCTAACAGAAGAGGAATGCACTGACCTTGTCAGAACTGCGGTGCTAAAACTTATCGGCGAAGAAACTAGGAATATTGATCTCAAGCGACTCGAAGGTGAACTCAAGGGAAACTATCGAATACGAACCGGTGAAATACGAATTATCTTTCAAGTCCGTTTTGGAATAGTCCATGTTGCATCAGTGGAAGATATTAACTTCAGAAGCAGTAGTTATTAGGAGATGCCAATTGAGATACATCCCATGGAACCCAGTGATAGCAAAGACATTCTTTCTATCTATCTTGAAGGTATTGCAACAGGAAACGCAACACTCGAGACAGATGCACCGAGTTGGGAGAAATGGGACGCAGAACATTTGACTTCATGTCGGCTCATTGCAAAAGATGGTGATACGATACTTGGTTGGGCAGCCCTATCGCCTGTATCAGGACGATGTGTGTATGGTGGTGTTGCGGAGGTCAGTATTTACATTGCCGAAACTGCGCGTGGTAAACGAGTGGGTCTCCAGCTTTTTGAGCGACTTATCCAAGAGTCAGAAAAGAACGAACTCTGGACATTACAATCAGGAATCTTACAAGAGAACATTGCCAGCATCAAGCTCCACGAGAAGTGCGGCTTCCGAATTATCGGAGTTAGGGAAAGGATAGGACAACGTGAGGGCATCTGGCGCAATGTAGTCCTGATGGAAAGAAGAAGCAATGCCGTAGGGATATGAACAGTAGGAAGGATGATGAACCCCTGAACTTTGGTCCTGTCACTTCAATGTGGATGGATGCCATAGGAATTCGTACTATCAATGAACTCCAAGCAACCGGCCTTGAGGAAACCTTCAGACAGCTTATCCTTCACGGCTTCAACGCGAATGCACTGATGTTATACGCCCTCGAAGGAAGACTTACGAACACTCATTGGAATGATGTACCGGATAAACGAAAAGCCGAGCTTCGAAAGATAGCAGCTGATACAAAGAAGAAAATTTCTGCAATGAAATAATTTATAACACCACTTTATTTCTCCGCTGTATTGGCATGGTCAAATGCCCGAACAAACTTCACTTCTTCATAGGTAAACTTATCTTTACCGAGCACTTCCATCACTGGAGATAATGCATTCATCGAACCAACTTTCTTAAATGCTTCGCGAATAGCTTCTATCTTACTTGCATCAATCAGACGATCTATATCATCCACTTCCCCTTCGGCGATGAATCCTTCGAGGTGAGTTGCGATGGTAGAAACAGCAAGACCTCGCATCTGGGCTATCTCAGCAAGTGAATGACCTTTTTGAAATAGCGATTTTGTCAGACCTGCCGTCGATGGTATCGCCGGTGGGATATACGGGTCACCAACTTTTTCTAATGGCTTGACAAATTCATTTATCACCGCAACGAACGCCGCTGCATAATGCTTCTTCTTTACTTCACCAACTCCTGACATTTTTCCGAACTGTTCCTCTGTACGTGGAAGCTTGACGGTCATCTCACGAAGGACAGAATCATGGAAGATAACATACGGCGGTACATTCTGCTTATCCGCCAGTTCTTTGCGAAGAATACGGAATGCTTCGAAGAGCTTCGTACTAAGCTCCGATAGATCAGCGGTTACTGTCCGGGATGGGGCTGCAGCTTTTTCTTCCTTGGTCTTCTTCGTCTTAACAGGCAAAGGAGCAAGCAGTATTTGGGAGCGGCCCACAAGAGCTTCATTCCCCTTCGGAGTTAACTGCAACGTGTGGTATTCTTCATCACGAACGATATACCCTTCTGCCTCAAGTTCTTTTGCAATGTGCTGCCACTGGGGTTTCTTGTATTCCTTGCCGATGCCGAAGGTCGAGATAGTATGATGTCCGTTATGAATAATTCTGTCTTCCTTCTCATTGCCGGTGAGAACATCAGCAATGTATCCTGCACCATATCGCTGCGAAGTACGAATGATGGTCGAGAGGAATTTCTGTGCCGCGACAGTAAGGTCTTCAGTCTCTACCTTTACTTTCGAACCCAGACAGTTATCACATGCGCCGCAATTATCTGTCGGCTGCTTTTCACCGAAGTACTCCAGCACCATCTTCTTACGACAGGTACGAAGCTCGGCATACTTACAGATCAGATCAAGATTTGCAAGATTGTTCTTGACGATATTCTGCGGCAACTTATCATTCTGGATGAGCCGTGATATTTTTATCTTATCGCCTGCGGAATAGAAGAGAACACAATCGGATGGAAGCCCATCGCGGCCTGCACGACCTGTCTCCTGATAATACCCTTCCAGGTTCTTTGAAATATCATAATGCACGACAAAACGCACATTCGATTTATCGATACCCATTCCGAATGCGATAGTAGCACAGACAATATCAACCTTGTCGCGGATAAAATCTTCCTGATTTTTGCTTCGCTGCGTAGCAGTCATTCCTGCATGATAAGCAACAGCTTTATATCCGCGAGAAGCGAGACGGTCGGCAATACCTTCCGTAGAAGCACGTGACATACAGTAGATGATACCTGATTCACCTTTATGTGTCTCCAAAAATCGGAGAAGGTCATTGAATGTATCACCTTTCGGCTGTACGGAATAGATAAGATTCGGACGATCAAAACTTGCCTTATACCGCGAACCGTGTTTACCGATACCAAGCTGCTCGACGATATCATTAGCAACTCTCTCTGTCGCGGTTGCTGTCAGCGCCATCACAGGTATATCACCGAACTTCTTACGGACTGCCGCAAGCTGGCGATACTCTGGGCGGAAATCATGCCCCCACTCGCTGATACAATGCGCTTCATCAATGGCAATGAATGCAACTTCAAGTGTAGTGAGAAAGCCCAGAAAATCTGGCATCACAAGACGCTCCGGGGCACAGTAAAGTATCTTCACCGCACCGCGGCGGATAAGGTCCTTGCGATGAGAAACCTCCTGCGGGTCAAGCGAGCTATTAATGAACGTTGCGGGAATGCCAAGCTCATGCAGACTATCGACCTGATCCTTCATCAGCGCAATAAGCGGGCTTACGACGATAACAAGCCCCTTTGTCAGAAGCGCAGGAAGCTGGTAGCAGAGCGACTTTCCGCCGCCTGTAGGCATCAGGACGAAGACGTCTTTGCCAGAAAGTATATCTTCGATTATCTCTCCCTGCAAGGGGCGAAACGAAGTATAGCCGAAATACTGCTCTAATGCCTGTAGGTGCCTATCATCCATGGTAAAAAGATACGAAAAAATGTAAAGGGAGTTGTTATTTTAGACCTAATTGCTTACGCATTGCTAGCGACAAGTTTCTTCCGCCTTCTCTCATCGTTAGTCCGGATGCTTCTTCTTTATGCTCCCGGAGGAATTCAAATGTCAAGTCAGGGTAGTGTTTACCTATCTCACGGAGCGTCCAGCCGATAGCTTTGCGGCTGAAGAATTCTTTCTCGTGAAGCAGCTCTTCAAATGTCGGAATGGCAAACTCTGC
>DATDEW010000145.1:0-3675 GCA_036522935.1 Kapaibacterium sp. (SeqCode) | reverse complement strand
GTAGTCAAGCCCGAACATCTCATGTGATGCCTTTAACTCAAGTTCGACGGCATACTTTGCGATCCCGTACGAATCTTCCGGCTGAGGGACGAGGTCTTCATGCATCGGCAACTGATTACGTCCATAACAAGCAATAGAGCTTGTAAAGATGAACCGCTTCACATCATGTTTTATCGCTTCGTTGATAAGATTGACCGAGCCGATGACATTGTTCGTATAGTTATATCGCTTGATAAAGTGTGAAAGACCTTCGGCTGCATATGCAGCTAAATGGAAGACATGATCGAACTTATATTCGGTGAAAAGTTTGGTGATGCGCTCATGGTCAGTGCAGCTGGCTTCGATGAATGTAGCTTCCGGGTTTACATTCTCCGTAAATCCTCCCGATAGGTCATCAAGCGCGACAACGGTATGTCCGTCAGCAATAAGCGAATCAACAACATGCGAACCGATGAATCCGGCAGCTCCTGTGACAAGTGATACCATCTACTAATACTGATAATGAAAGGTGATATAGGCAAAAACAGTGATGAAAGTTTCTATAAAACGGCATGGTCATGGATATTTGTCCTCATTTACGTGTCAGTATTATTAGGATCGGAATATAGAGCTAATCTGGCGGTATTTAGTGTTGCCCTTGCGAGCAAGGTTTACATGAAGAGTATTAAACATTTTATAGAGCCTAGAAACTTCTGAAGCTGTACATCAAATATATGGTGAGCATACGTTGTAAGATGGTGGTCAAAGACGAATTGGAACATCTCGGCCTTCACTATAGTGTGGTTGATCTCGGAGAGATAGAGATCGTGGAAAATATAACCGCTCTACAGCGTGAGAAGCTTGCTCTTGCCCTCAAGAGATCAGGTCTTGAGCTCATGGATGATAAGAAAGCCATGCTCATCGAGAAAATAAAGAACGTTATCATTGAGGCCATTCATTATTCTGACGAAGCTCTCAAAGTAAATTTTTCTGACCATCTTAGCCAAAAACTTCAATATGATTATACATATCTTGCAAATCTATTTTCTGAAGTTGAAAGTATCACTATCGAACATTTTATCATTAAACATAAGATCGAGCGGGTCAAAGAATTGCTTGTCTATGATGAGTTAAGCTTAACAGAGATCGCATATAAGCTGCATTACAGCAGCGTAGCTCATCTCTCAAATCAATTTAAGAAGGTCACAGGGCTAACCCCTACATTCTTCAAGCACTTGAAGCATATACGTCAGAGCGGCGGACTTGACAATGCTTGAGTAATGACCGTTCGATGAATGGTGACGATCATAGTACTAGTGCTTCGTTCATCTTCATCTCTCTGACGATCCCGGATATTTTTTATTCATTATTATTAATCAATGCAATCACTTTCACCGGAGCCACGTAAACATCAAAATCTTTTCAAGGTTGCGTATCGTCATTTCCCGGGTAGACTCTTAAGTACAGCAATTGGTGTTTCATTCTTAAGCACGCCTTTACTTCATAACTTCTTTCGAGATAGTGGTATAGATTCCTTATTTGTCCGGATACTACTGATCGGCGTTGTGATAATAACTGTTCCGCTGATTGTTATCTACCTCCTTACACTCCTTCGGGCGGTCAAGATACGCAAAAGGTTGGAAGGCAAAGCTGAACTCCGAGAGGAAATTAGAATAGCTGATATTGAGACTGTAAAAGAGCAGCAAAAAGTAGATGAAAGAGAAGAAATTCTGACCCAGAAGGCCGAAAGGATCGATCTGAACACTCAGATCGCCAAACAAGCAAAAGAAGATGAGCGATGGGATATGCTTCATGAACGTCTGCGTATTCAGGAAGAGCGTAATGATGAACAGGATAGACAACAGCTACTGAGGGATGGGGAGCTTATCAGAATGCGCAAAGAGGATCAGTTGAAAGACCATTATAAGACACTCTTTGACAGGTATCTTCGGAACTCACAAGGTGAAGAGACGAGTCAGGCGGTTGCCGATGGTTTGATCTCAATACCAGAGATATGGTTGACAGAGCAGCCTGAAATTCAAAAAGACCCGGGACTCATGGAATCACTAAAACCATACAATAAACGTTAGTTGATGTTGATGTGTGAATCATGTAACAAACTCATCAAGTTGTGTAATGCTTTTGCTTTTTGATTTCGTAGTTTTGCCAAAGTTATGTCTTGTGACATAACTTCCGAATCGAAAACAATCCAATTACTAATTATCGATGAAACTCTATATTAAATACATGGTGAGCACAAGGTGTAAGCTTATGGTCAAAGATGAATTAGAAAGACTTGGGATCATTGATGCAGATGTAGATATAGGTGAGGTAAAGCTCAAGAAGGATATGCCAAAAGCACAAAAAAAAGAGTTTAATACTGCATTGAAAAAAATAGGGCTTTTGCTGATTGAGGATAAGAGATCAATTCTCGTCGAGAAAATTAAACATGTCGTTATCAAAGCTATCCATTACACAGACAAAGCTCTAAAGGTAAAATTCTCCGACCACCTTAGTAGGACGCTTCAGTATAGTTACACATATCTTTCAAATATATTTTCAAAAACTACAGGCTCAACTATCGAGAAGCTTGTCATTAAGCATAAAATCGAAAAAGTAAAGGAATTGATCATCTACTATGAACTTACGCTAACTGAGATTGCATATCGACTTAGCTATAGCAGTGTGGCTCATCTATCGAATCAATTTAAGAAAGTAACAGGCCTAACCCCTACATCTTTCAAGCGTTTAGAGGATAAACGCCGCTATGGTATTGAGAATGTGTGAATGATGTAACATATACTCAAAGTTGTGTAACGAAAAATGGTCTTCGTTTCCGTAACTTTGTCATGCTGTAATAGCAGCAACAATATGATCCCACCGCAAGGACGGTTCTCGGATATCTGATTATCAGACAGTACCGGACTCCTTTTGAATCTCAAATCGTGTAATATCATAATAAAATGAAATTAGTTGCAGTTTTCCGAAAACAAGCAATTTATATTATTGCCTGTATAGCTTTGCTCGTAACAGGTGATGTCTCTTTTGGACAGAAAGTGAAGACACCACAAGCAGGACCTCTACGTCCAAATCTTGGCACAGCCTCTACTTATGCGATATTTACCGGTGGCGGCGCTATCAACAATACTGGTTTAAGTCTACTTACCGGCGATGTTGGTCAGGATGGTGCATATGCATTTAATGGCTTTCCTCCTGGGGTATATACCGGTGCGCTCAATAGAAATAATGGCGCTTCGGCGTTAGCAAAATCAGACCTCATAACTTCACAGACAACGACTGCTGCAGTTGCATGTGGTTTTGTACTAGGGGTTGGCATTGTAGACGGACAGTCATTTGATCCGGCTGTATATTGCTCCGGGGGAGCATCGACAACCACAGGGAACATTACTTTTGATGCTCATGGTGATGCAACGGCAATCTTTTTAGTGAAAATAGGCGGATCGTTAACTGCAAATTCAGGGACGCATATTCTTTTAGCAAATAGTGCGCAAGCATCCAATATCTATTGGTTTGTTGATGGTGCTGTAGAGATAGCAGATAACTCTACGTTCAAAGGGACGATAGTAGCAAATGGTGCAATTACATTTCTTGGGACTTCCTCACTTGACGGCAGAGCACTTGCTGCCCCTGCCGGTGCTATCAATATCGCTGCAAATATGATGGGCTTTTTTGGGT
>DATDEW010000144.1:0-7069 GCA_036522935.1 Kapaibacterium sp. (SeqCode) | reverse complement strand
GAAAGCAAAACCGGAATTCGTACATACATTGAATGGCTCAGGTCTTGCTACAAGTCGATTGATGGTAGCACTACTTGAAGTTCATCAACAGGCCGACGGGAGTGTACACATGCCGGAAGTCTTGCACCCATATCTTCCATTCACAAAAATAAGCTGAGCCATTGCCAACAACATTTAGCTACAAAGATAGTGATGGCAGAGCGGAGCTATGGTGTGAAGGCGTTGAACTTGCGCAAATAGCATCGCAGTACGGGACACCCGTTTACGTATACTCTAAAGCACAACTGCTTGCGAATCTTCACGAGTTTACCAGCACACTTCAGAAGTTTTCTGATAGAGGCGACTATGTCTCTTATGCTGTCAAAGCGAATTCCAATCCCGAGATACTGAAGATACTTGCATCAGAAGGTACCGGGGCCGATGTCGTGAGCGGGGGCGAACTTCTTGCTGCGCTCAAAGCCGGATTTGCACCTAAGAAAGTAACATACGACGGACCCGGAAAAACCAAACACGAGATAACACTTGCTCTCGAAAAAGACATTTACGGGTTTAATGTTGAGAGTTTGGAAGAGATAGATACAATTGATGCTATCGCCGGTTCATTTGGTAAAAAAGCAAAGATATCTATCCGTGTGAATCCTGATGTTGACGCAAAAAGTCATCCATACATCTCGACAGGCATGCGTGAGCATAAGTTTGGCATTGACATCCACCATGCGCTGGATGCATACAGATATGCAGCGAAGAAGGCAAATATTATTATAGCGGGTATTCATTCTCATATCGGTTCACAGATAACAGAGCTTGCCCCGTTCATCAAAGCGGCAAAGTCATCAGTCGCATTTGTTAAACAGCTTCGCAGTGAAGGAATAAAGCTTGAGCATCTAAATATTGGCGGTGGACAGGCAGTACACTACCATGACGTAGTAGATCATTCATTGCTCCCTTCGGATTCATCCGATGATGAAGAGCCACAAGCAATACCTCAGCTTCATGAATATGTGGATGCGGTGATGCCAATACTTTCAGAAGTTGAAATGCGTGTAATGTTCGAGCCGGGGCGTGCAATCGTAGCAAATACGGCAGTGCTACTTACAGAAGTACTGTATAAGAAGTCAAATCCCGAAAAGACATTTGTCATCGCGGATGCGGGAATGTCAGACCTTATCAGGCCAAGTTTGTATCAGGCATATCATCAAATAGCTCCGCTCTCTCTTGAACAGCGTGAGTCACAGAAAGTTGATGTTGTCGGACCTATCTGTGAATCAGGAGATTACCTGGCACTCTCACGAGTATTACCGCGTATAGAGAAAGGTGAACTGCTTGCGGTTATGTGTACAGGTGCATATGGATATGTAATGGCATCAAATTATAACCTTCGCCCACGCCCGGCTGAAGTTATGATAGACGGTAATACTCATTACAGCATTCGTGATAGAGAGAAGATAGAAGATATTATTTAGTAAGCATGAAAAAGGAATTATCAGTAGCAGTCGTTGGTGCAACAGGGGCAGTAGGCACAGAGATGCTTCGCATCCTTGAAGAACGTAATTTCCCGTTCTCTAATCTTCGCGTATTCGCTTCCGAGCGCTCTAGGGGACAGAAGGTTACTTGTAAAGGGAAAGAGTACACATTAGAAGTACTTGAAGGCAGCTCGTTTGAGGGAATCGACATTGCTCTGTTCTCTGCAGGAAGTGAGACGACGAAGAAATTCCGCAAGGGTTTCAATGATGCAGGTTGCCTCATTATTGACAACTCCAGCGCTTGTCGAATGGATGAGGACGTTCCGCTTGTTATCCCCGAGATCAATGGCAATGATGCTCTGCATCATAACGGACTTATTGCAGTGCCCAATTGCTCAGCTATCGTTATGCTGATGGGAGTCTACCCTATCTATAAGCTCTCACCTATCAGACGGCTTGTAATATCAACATATCAAGCTGTGAGTGGCGCAGGAGCTAAAGCACTTGCTGAACTTCAGACCCAGACAAAGGAAATAGTTGAGGGAAAAACACCAACAAAGAGTGTACTTCCCCATCAGATAGCATTTAATCTCTTCAGTCATAATACTTCTATCAATGAAGAAGGCTATAATGGCGAAGAATGGAAAGTGATACATGAAGCAAAGAAGATACTTCATGATGATACTATTGCAATTGGCGTAACATGTGTCCGTGTACCGGTTGAACGTGCACATAGCGAAGCAATTAATATTGAGTTTACAAACCATCGTCCTTCGCTTGATGAGATAAAGAATGCTCTTGAGAATGCGCCGGGTGTTACGGTTGTCGACGATAGAATCAACAATTACTTCCCTATGCCGATAGAAGCATCTGGCAAAGACGATGTATTTGTTGGCCGCATACGCAACGATATAAGCAATCCGTTAGCAATTGATATTTTTGCATCCGGCGATCAGCTCCGCAAGGGCGCAGCGCTTGATGCTATACAGATCGCAGAATATCTCATAGAGCATGGAGCCATAAAATAGCCGATGTCCTCCCATCACGAACATCGGCGAAACAGACATCAGGCGATCCATAAGAAGGTCGAGAAAACAAATTTCCGGTTAGGGGTTTGGAACGGTATTTTATATAATCTGGCATTATCGTTTCTTTCTAAGACAACCGTACTTCCCGGTTTTCTTTCACATCTGACAAATTCCAGTGCCCTTATCGGGTTTGTGAGTTCGTTTGATTCTATCGGTTGGTACCTACCCCAACTTCCAGTCTCGGCATGGGTGCAACATAAACCACGCAAGATGCCGCTTTACCGGTTCTCTGCTATTACTAGGACGATAGCATTCGCTGTGCTTGCACTTATTACGTTGTTTTCCACGTCTGAATCGTTACTTCTGATCACAGCCGTCACAACGATCATTATCTTCTTCTTGGCTTCCGGACCAGGCGGACTCGTGTTTACGGAGATGTATGCAAAAGCTATTCCTTCACACCGTCGCGGCAGATTCCTTGGACTACGTATGGCTATCGGTAGTGTACTTTCGGCTACGCTCGGGGCATCACTCATATCTTACTTCGTATCAGGGTATTCATTCCCGACAAATTTTGGTCTCGTCTTTGCAGTCGGAGCGGTAACATGCGGATTTGCACTTTGGCTTATGGCGTCAATGCGAGAGCCGCGCGAGAAGATAGTTACTGAAGAGCGTACGTTGATCGAACAACTCAAGTTCTGCCTTGAGATCCTTCGTACTGATCATAAATTCCGCGCATTCGCTTCCTCGCGCGTTCTGTTTGAGTCTTTTTCTCTCGGTATGCCTTTCATATTTCTTTTTGCTCAAAAGAAACTTGGCTACTCGATGACCGATATCGGTGTCTTTATCGCTGTTGAGTGTGTGGGAGTTATCATCTCAAATTATATTTGGGCAGAACTTGCCGACAAGGTCTCCAATAAGCGGGTTCTTATAGGTACAGCATATATAGCATTGTTAGTCCCTATAATGATAATTCTCTATAGCTTCTTTCCACTGCCTGTAGTTCTTTTCCCTATTGTCTTTGCACTTTCTGCAGCAGTTGACGCAGGAAGAACTATCGGGGGAATGGGCTACCTCGCAGCAACAAACCCATCTCGTGATAGGACAACGTATGCAGCGCTTTATAACTCAATGCTGGCACTACCTTTATTATTTGCATCACTTGCAGGGCTACTGCTTGATAGTTTTGGATTTGTACTGCTCTATGGGATACTTCTTGTTCTCGGAGTTATCTCGCTTATTCAATTCAAGAAGCTCGAAGACATCAATCCACATCTAAAAAAACACTAAAGTACTTTTAGATTGGCAAACTTGAGCATGAGGTTCTTCCGACCGGCTCTTGGAAAATCAACAACTGCTTTCGCCTTCTCACCCTTTCCGCTTACTTCGACAACTCTCCCTTCGCCGAATGACTCATGCCAGACTTGTGAACCACGCTTCATACCGCTGGTATCTGATACTTGAGAGTAGTCATCTCGGTACGATTCCTGTGCGTAGTAATTTTTTTCTTTAGAATAAGAATCATTCGTCTTACGATATGGTGAGCGATAGGAAGTATTATTTCTATCGAAAAGCTGTGAGAATTCACTATCATCTCGTGTGGCATAGGGTCGGGCACGAGTGAATCCACCAAGGTTACTCACACGTTCAACCGAGTCAGCTTCTTCTGCCTCAGATATGAAACGCGACGGAATACTATATTGCACACTTCCATACTTTAGGCGAGATTGCGCAAAAAGCAGGTAGCAATTCTTCATTGCGCGGGTAATGGCGACGTATAGCAAACGGCGTTCCTCTTCGATACCGAATTCTTCTTCCAGCGAGCTTGCACTTGGGAAGATACCTTCTTCAAGACCTGTTACAAACACAACAGGAAATTCCAGTCCCTTTGCTGCGTGGATCGTCATTAAACGAACGTTATTCTTCGAGTCATCAACCTGATCAACATCAGATATAAGCGATGTTTCCTCCAAGAATGATTCAATTGTAGCACTTTCATTGAGTTGAAAGTGCTCCGTGATGGCAGAGAGGAATTCCTTTACATTTTCGTATCGGTTAAGTGCTTCGTCAGTCCCTTCTGTTTTAAGTTCTAACGGGATTCCTGATTCATCTATATATGAACGCAGCAGTTCGCTCGGCGAGAGGAAATCCCTCATTTCGGAATACTTCTTAACAAGTGCAGCAAACTCACGCAACTTTGTAAGAGCGCGTGGTTGAATACCCGGCAATGCTTCTCCGGTTGAGAGCACTTCCATGATACTGCGCGTTTGTGAATTCGCATATTCGGAAAGCTTCCCTATCGTCACATCACCAATACCGCGAGCAGGAAAATTAATGACCCGTAGCAGACTCTCGTTATCGGCAGGATTGACGAGGAGACGGATGTAACCAAGCACATCTTTTATCTCTTTACGCTTATAGAATGAAAGTCCGCCAATGATTACGTACGAAATATTATTGCGTCTGAATGCATCTTCAAGCGAGCGGCTTTGGGCGTTCATTCGGTAAAGGACTGCAAAGTCGTTCAGATCATATTTTTCTTTATGAATATGGCCTTGAACATACTTTACAACGCTCTGTGCTTCTTCTCTATCGTCGACACACTCAATAAGTTTAACCTTCTCACCCGAGTGATTCTTGGTAAAAAGCGTCTTATCTATCTGACCGGTATTTCCTTTGATAACTGCATTCGCAGTTGAGAGGATATTCTGCGTCGAACGGTAGTTCTGCTCTAAACGAAATATTTTCCTATTTGGATAATCTTTCTCGAAATCAAGAATATTACGGATATCCGCACCTCGGAATGCATAGATCGACTGCGCATCATCACCGACTACCGTTAGATTATTGTGATGAGACGAAAGCTGCTTGATGATACTATATTGAATGCGATTGGTATCCTGATACTCATCTACAAGGACATATCTGAACTGTCGCGCGTATCCGGCGCGAACATCCGGGAAACGTGCGAAAAGTTCGATGGTCTTGAGCAGGATGTCATCGAAATCCATTGCATTTGCTTCGTAGAGTGCTTTCGTATAAGATTCGTATATCTCCGCAACCATCGAAGAGATCGGGTCCACCGCAGACTCTGCAAACGCCGCCGGAAGCATCATCTGATTCTTTGCTTTTGATATCCGACTGCGAACTGACTTCGGCGTTACTCGGTCACTGGTGATATTCATCCCGTTCATGATCCGCTTGATCAGCGAGAGCGAATCATCGCTATCATAGATTGTAAAGCTGCGTGTATAGCCGATATGCTCTGCATTGCGGCGAAGGATGCGCGCAAAGACAGAGTGAAACGTCCCCATCCATAGCTCTTTTACAAACTCCTCACCGAGAAGCTTTGCTACGCGATTCTTCATCTCGCCAGAGGCTTTATTTGTGAAGGTCAGGACAAGTATCTCCCACGGACGTACACCAAAATCGAGCAGATATGCAACACGAGTGGTCAGCACACGAGTTTTTCCGGAACCGGCTCCGGCAATAATGAGCGAAGGGCCATCGGATTCGATGACGGCTTTCAACTGTGCTTCATTTAACTCTGCTAATATCTTTGACATTCTCCGTTGGTTGGCTTATAGTTGAGGTGTAAAAATACCGAAATTATACTTTGAAAAAAGAAAAATCATTTTCCTGAGTCCATTGGTAATGCTGGTGAAGGTGAATTCATTGTACCGATTGGCGGCGTGGGAGTATAATTGAATGTTGGTGAAGCGTTCGAGTTCTGGAAAGCCGATGACGGAGCTACGATCACCGGGCGCAGGATATGATAATTGATCAGGTCCTGATCGCTTTCGAAGCCCATTCCTGTTGTAACTCGTCCGTTCTTTTCAGTGATACGAACAAATGCATCCGAACGAACTTTACGAGTCTGATTGAACCACACTAAAGAATCTGTCTCTACAAGTACACCATTGTCACTACGAATTTTAACGCTGTCAAAAGCGGTCATATCTTTTGATGCATCGTTAATGTGTGCCCATGACGCTGTCAGAACACTTGTATGCTTCGTGTCAGCTCCGAAGAAGTCTACCTTAATATTACTATCAAGTATGGTCTTACGCTGAGATTCATATACTCTCACTCGACGAGCAGATAATACTCCGCGCACAACACCATCAGTAGAGAAAGATAGACGTGCATCCCAGCTTGTCTGTGACGGCACTTGCTTCGTGATAGCGACAGGTAGAAGGTCAGGCTTTACTTCATCCCCTTCACAGGAAAGTAGTCCGAAACATATAGAAAAGATACAAACTACTACTAACTGTTTCATGCCTCAGATATTCCTGCTTTTACAATATCGTGGATATGGATAACACCTTCTACCGCGCCGTTCGTAGCGATAACCGGCAGATGCATGTCTTTTCTTCCCATATCTTGCATGATATGAAGCGCATCGATAGCAAGTATTCCAGAGGTAATGGTTTTCGGCTCCTTGGTCATTAGTTCTTCCGCCTTAACGGAAGCAATGTCTATCACCTTCTGTGATTGCAGATAACGTCGAAGGTCTCCATCAGTAATAATGCCGAGAAGTACATCGCCAGAATCTACTACACATGTCGCACCGATACG
>DATDEW010000143.1:0-2392 GCA_036522935.1 Kapaibacterium sp. (SeqCode) | reverse complement strand
CAGCCATCGGATGATAATACATCAACCGGTCAAGCAGAGAACAGAAGAGTTGAAATTAGCACATCATATCCAAAGATACTTGACCCGCTTGAGACAAAGCGTATCGAACGCACTGCAACTCCGCCGCGCATTGCCTTCTATCAGGATATTATTGCTGATAATGGCGTCAAGTCACTTCAGATAACTATCAAGCAAGGTGACAAGATCATTGAACGGATCGACGGAATTACCGATGAGCGAATTAAAGAACAGCTTTGGAATATTCCTTCCGAGAGCATCACTACGGGTACGAGCGACTCTGTTCTTTGGACGATGGATGTCGTTGATTCAGCCGGGAATGTCGCTCAAGTAACAGGTGCTATCAACGTCAAGCTTGCAGAATCAACTCTTGATGTCAATAAACGCGACACCATAGTAGATAAGAGCCTAGAACGCTTCCAGCTTATACTCTTTGATTACAGCCGTGCATCTTCGTCACTTGATAATAATGTTAGCGGCTTGCTTGATAGAGTCTCCTCTACGGTAACTCCCGATGCAAAGATATACCTTATTGGGTATACCGATATTACAGGCGACCAGTCATACAACGACAGACTATCGCTTGATAGAGCAAGCAAGGCATCGCTCCTGCTTTCATCAAAGTTGAAGACCCTCGGTATTCGCTCTCCGCAGTTCACACTTGAAGGTCGCGGCTCACGCGAACTGCTTTATGACAATACAAATGCCGAAGGCAGATTCTTATCCCGCACTGTACGTATCTCGATTGAGAAAGATATCAAGTGAGTACGGCGCGCATATATCGTCTCGCTCTTGTTGCCCTTGCCGCACTACTCTTCGCTGTAAGTCTGCGAAGCCAGACCTGCGAGCCGAATATGCTCTTTATTCAGGACTCGACAGGCTATGCGTACGTCCCAAAGTTTTCCGCTTCAAAGCTTGGGTCGTCGTTCACAATAGAGTTTTGGGTACAATCATTAAACATGCAAAACGGGAAGGGAATTCTCGAGATCGGAAGAACAGGAGATACCGGTTCCATCCGTTTTGAAATTGACAATTCATCCCAATTTCGCGCATCAGCCGCATTTACAGGCGGGACGACAAACCTCTCTGTATCAGCTTCATCACAGCTTTATTGGAATCACATAGCACTTACTCTATCAGCGACAGATACATTAAAGTTGTACCTTAATGGCACACTCGTTGCAAACGCGAAGGTAGCAAGTCATACTCTTCGCACACTTGGCGATACTCTTTTCATCGGAAAAAGTAGTTTAACCGGACGATCGCTCTATGGGAATATTGAAGAAGTCCGTATGTGGAATCATGAACGGACAAGAAACGAAATAAATACGAACAAGTCACAGGTAATGCCGGACAGTGCAGCCGGTCTTATCGCATACTATCGTATGGATGACAGGACAGGGCAACAGAAAATACATGACTTCACAGGCAAAGGGAATAAAGGGATCATTGTATTCAATGCCATTACAACGACATCAACTGCACCCGTTACCGGTCAAGACCATCCCGGTTATATGCTGAGTTCGCTCGAGAAATTTGTTGATATGGGCATCATCTCTTGTGGAGGCAGTAAAGATACGATCGTTCATATCACTAATTTGGGGTCTGACACACTTGGTATCGAAGCGCTCGGTTTTACAAATGGACCTGTTTTTAGTATCAATACGAGTTCCGGGTTTCCCTTGCCACCGGTTAAAGATCGCTTTGCTATTGTGAAGTTACAAGCTGATGCCAAGGGTATTGGCATTTTCTACGATACACTTGTGATAATCAGCTCTACTGAATGCGGTGGCAGCGTACGAATCGTTTTTAAGATACAAGTAGATTCAGCCGGCATTAGATTCTCTGAACCAACCTTAAAAATTAAGGATGAAAATATTGTCTCCTGTTTACTTCCGTTCAACTACTCACTGACACTTGAGAACACCGGTTCGTCGGACATCACAATTATCTCTAAGAAATTTTTCGGAAATGCAGGCATTGAGTATATTAGCCCTCCGCTCCCCTTCACGATCAAAAAAGATACTTCGAAACAGATCATTATCCGCATACTACCGGGAGGTGCCGGCTATTTCTCTACACAATTTAGTGTCACTACGAAAGAATGTTCAAAGGTAGCCGAAATATTTATCGAAGGAGAGCGAACAGAGGTAAAGTTCGATATGCCTTCACAAGTCACTCTACCGGATCAATACTATATTGCCGGCGGGTTTGTTGATACTAATATTAATTTTATTAATACCGGATCGTCTGATATATTTATTCAAGATGTCATCATTCAAAACCAACCCGGCTCAACTACATTTAGAAAAATATCACCGGCTAATGGGGAATATCTTTACCCCGGCGATACTCTTAAAACCATCATACGAAC
>DATDEW010000142.1:0-4366 GCA_036522935.1 Kapaibacterium sp. (SeqCode) | reverse complement strand
GATCCAAAAACACCTTGTCCCTTTGTAGTATAGATAAGAGGTGTTCCACGAAATTGGGTGATAATTGATCGCATTTCAGTAAATCCTATGAAGCCCTCAAAGTTATCAGTGATGAATGAGAGATTAACTTCCGGTTGGTTCACTTCGCGTGAGGTAGTAACAGTGTTACCGAAACTTGTACCCTCAATATTGACAAATGCCTGGACAAAACCAACTCCGATATTGAGTTTCTTATTGAAGAAACCGATGTTACTATTTATCGCCTGTGATTTGATGTTCTGATCGGCGTCGTTCGTATCGACAACGGGAATGAACGTCAGGTTACCACCGATAGCGCTCACCTTCAAACTTGGTTGGAAATCGATATCTTCTTTGGCGGCTTTTATTTCATAGGATGCTGAAAATCCGTCAACCCATGAATCATAATTGAGCGGGCGTGACTCGAACATATTCACCATCAGTCCGCGACCATAAAGAGCAAAGGTACTACCTGCCTGGACTTCGAGTCCGTCGCGTTGGTACTGTATCCATCTGCGGCGGAAACCCGTGAAGTTCTGACCTACTTCGCTTGGGTCGGAGAGTTCATAACGGATACCGACGGTGATCCCTTCGTAAAAGATACGGGCATTAGCAATTTCCTCAAGGTAGCGTTTTGCAGAGGTGGTCAATCCGTCATCTGTCTCGCCGGAGCCAAGACGCAGTGAGTTCGAACCTAATACCCGCACTTGCGCATCCGCTACAACGGCAAATGCAGTGAGTGCCAAGAGAACAAAAATGAGTTTTTTCACAAGGATACCGAGAAAGTTATGCTGCAAAGATACGAAGGAAAGGTGGGAGTTCGCAGTCGGTAGTCTTTAGTCGTTAGCTAGGAATCTGCCTGCTGCTAACGACTAAAGACTACCGACTACCGACTATTTCAGCATTTCCAGAATTTCATTCTCGACCGTCAGTTCGTCACCTGCGGTGAAGCCGATATGCTTTTTGAATATTGTACCGTTCTTTGTCAGGACAAGTGAGTATGGAAGTGACTCCATAGCGAACTTCTCCGTTGCAATGCTTGCATCGGGATCAACAAGGACGGGGAATGTATAGCCCTGTGTCTTGATATAGCTGCGGACCTTGGAAAGCGAACGTATCTTATCGGTATTGATAGAGATCATGGTTACGCCTTTATCCTGATACTTCTCGACAAGTTTATTAAATGCCTTCATTTCTAATTTACAGGGTTCGCACCAAAGAGCCCAGAAGTTGACAAGAAGCGGACCTTTGCCGATGAACGACTTAAAGCTGACCTCTTCGCCGTCAATATTCTCGACCTTGAAATCCATCAGTTTATCGACGAGGATAGAATCTTTATTCTGCGCGAAGGATGACGCACCAAAAAGAACAAGAGCGGTAAAAACAATATGTGCAAATATTTTCATAAATCTGTACTATCTAGATACATGTTTAACGAAAATCCGGGGGTGAATGATTCTGAATTCGTATTCATAGTAGCACGGACGTCTGGTCTGCCTCTTTCTCAATTCCACAGCCACAAAGGGAGGGGGCGGGCGTGACGCCTGCGCTACGATCGTTGCCGTGCCGCTTCATAGAGCACCATCCCTTGCGCAACACCTACATTCAGCGAATCTACCTCATTTGACATCGGGATAATGACCTCTCCGCTTGATACTTCGATGACTTCCTTGCGGATCCCATGTCCTTCGGAGCCGAAGATAATTGCCACGTCGCCACGAAGGTCACACTCCCAAATGGGCTTTGAATTCTTACCAAGTGTGGCGGCATATACTTGGATATTCTGTGCCTTGAGGAATCTAGCCGCATCCGCAAGAGAGGGGGCTGTTATCGTAGGCAGATGAAACGCTGCTCCGATAGATACTCGTAGCGCACGTCGCAGCCATGGGCTTGTACTTCTGCTATCAATAATGATCGCTGTCACTCCGAGTGCCAGAGCGGTTCTGTAGAGAGCGCCCATGTTCTCGGCATCGGCTATCTCATCTAGGATCACATATAGCTGAGGTTTAGGTGAAGTAACAATGAGCTCTTCAAGCGTCTGTTCTTTTGGTATCTTTGCCGATGCGAGTATTCCCTGATGAAGTGAGTATCCTACGATACTTTCCATCTCGGATTTTGGAGCAATGAGTATCTCTGCATCACCTGGTTGCTCATGCGCTTCGATACGAGACTGCTGTTCGTTAAAATGTTCTTGAGTAAGATAGAGGGACGATATCTCTAACTCGCTTTCAAGAAGCTGCACAACAACCTTCTCGCTTTCGGCAATGAACATCCCCTCTTCACGAGGAAGTCTGAGATTTGCAAATGGCGACGTCTTCTCCTGTGGGGGATTAGTATTGATCCGAAATGTCATTGCCCAGAGAACACCGGCTGTTATTTAATAATCACGGGGATAGTTTGTATTCCACCGTCACTCATGATACGTACATAGTATGCACCCCTTGTGATCGTCTGAAGAGAAATTGTTGCTTCGTTCGATGAAGTAATAGATGAAAATACTGTCCTTCCGAGTTGGTCAATGAGTTCGATAGTAGTGCGATTTGGAGGAAGGTTTGAGATAGTGATCTTTTCTATTGCAGGATTAGGCGAAGCAACTGCGTTAAATGCCTTACGCTCATTATCTCTCACATGTGAAACACCAGTACGGATGATCTCGAATATTCTATCAGGGCGCCACTCGGGTGACCAAATGTTACTCGTTGATACAAATATCCTGCCGTCAGGTGAGAAACATACATCACGAAGTCGTCGCGCAAATGCAGTAGTAGAGTCGGGCAATGTAAGTTCTATATGATACTTTTGCCAACCTATGATCTTTTTCTTTGCTGAATCAAGAATAAGCTGCCATAGGCTTTCATCTTTGAGTGATGTAAGCAGCAGAGAATTTTTCCATTCAGGGAAACGGTCATGTTCATAAAGCTCCATTCCTGAAGGAGCTATTGTAGGGGTCCAGTTGATAAGCGGCTCGACAACGTTCGAGTCATTACATATGGACATCTCTTCAGGTTTATCACAAAACCCTTGCACCATATCCCAACCATAGTTTCGTCCTCGCTCAATGATGTTTACTTCGTCATCGGTGAAGTCACCATGCTCACTTTCATAGAGCGTACCATCCGAACCGAACGTTAGTCCTTGCGGGTTACGATGTCCTTTTGTCCAAACGGGACTTCCTGCCCAAGGATTATCATCAGGTATGCTTCCATCAAGATTCAAACGAAGTATTTTCCCGTTCGGGCTTTCATCCATTTGTGCAAGTTCGGGTGAGTAGTATGTCTCACCGGTTGAAACATACAACTTCCTATCCGGTCCTACAACTACACGTGCTCCGTTATGAGCATCGTATGCTCGTATCTTGTCAAAAATGGTATGTTTATCTGTGAGGGTATCCGGAGTATATGTATAACGAACAACCTTTTCCCAATATAGTATCGTATCTGCCTGACTTATTGAGTCGGCATACGTATATGCAATGTATATGAAGGGGGTATTAGGAAAATCGGGATGGAAATCAAACCCGAGCAACCCCCACTCTGCCAGTGAATGTACTTCCGGTTCAAAGAGAAGATTTTTTACGATCCCGCTATCGGGATGTACCTTCTTAAAGTATCCTGCACGCTCCGTAAACCATATCCACCCATCATGCCCCCAACGAATTTCCCAAGGCACATTTAAGCCTACTGCTACATCGCGGGTAGTATAATCAATTCGCTGTGCCTCGGAAGGTGCAGCAAAAAGGAATGTTAGGACGAGAACAAAACACGTACAAATACTTCGTAGTAAAGACGAATAAGTTACTTTCATCTGTAAGGATCGGTTACGAACAACACACTACTAAATACCCCAAAAGCCCAAAGGGTTACATCTTATTATGGGGCAAGAATCTTGCCCCATTTCTTTATCCTACTTTTATCTTCAGCTCCGCAAGCTGACGCGGGTCGATCGGTGATGGGCAATCTTCCATCAGGCCTTGCATTGACGTCGTCTTCGGGAAGGCAACGACGTCACGTATATTATCTGTCCCGACACAGAGCATTGCAATGCGGTCGATGCCCAGCGCCATGCCGCCGTGCGGCGGTGCGCCGTAGCGGAAAGCATTGAGCATGAAGCCGAACTTCTTTTCCTGCTCTTCTAGAGAAAGACCAAGCATATCGAAAACTTCCGATTGAAGTTTTCGATCATGAATACGGATAGAACCCGAACCGAGTTCGTATCCATTGACGACAATGTCATATGCTCTTGCTCGGATAGCGGCAAGATCATCTGTTCTGTTATTCCAGTCATCAACGACAGGCGATGTGAACGGATGGTGCATTGCATTATAGTTACCGGATGCTTCATCGAACTC
>DATDEW010000141.1:0-2262 GCA_036522935.1 Kapaibacterium sp. (SeqCode) | reverse complement strand
ATCGATGATACGGTCATCTCGACGGTTACGCTCTACCCTACCCACGAAACTCACGGCACACCATGGTATGACAAAGAAGATGTAGCTCATTTCGGTCAGTTCGGCGTAGAACCTCACCTTCAGAAGCAAGGCATCGGCGATATCATGATGGATCATGTAGAAAGCGTTGCAAAGCAAGACGGAGTTACAGAACTCGCTCTTGATACTTCCGAGAAAGCAGACCATCTCATTCGGTATTATACACGTCGCGGTTACAGATTCGTTGAGCATACCCAGTGGTCGGAAGTAAATTACAGAAGTGTTATCATGTCCAAAACACTGCAATGAAGTCATCACTACCTGAAATATTGCTTCAGGAAATGTGGAAGGAGCACCAGAGGTTCTTGGTTAAAGAACTTACGCTTTCCGATGGCTCACCCATCACAATCATTCATCCCGGCACACACAACGAACTTCATAGCGGACCGGATTTCCACGGGGCGAAGATAGCTATTGATGGTATAGTACTATCGGGTGACGTTGAGATCCATCGCAACTATAACGACTGGCAAGCGCATTCGCATGGCGGTGATACGAACTACTCGCAAGTTATACTTCATGTTGTTCTTGAGTTCGATGAAGATGCCGACCTCAAAGAGCCGAACATCCCGACGCTCATCTTAAAAGATAATCTTGATTTCTCGCACCGTGCATTCTGGCAAGAGCTATTCGAGAAACGTTATGCCCGTGCGCCTGAACTGTACTGCTACCCGCATAATCTTGCCGTACCGATGCGAACAAAACGCAAGCTCATTGCTAAGATGGGCGAAGCGCGGCTTGATGAGTTAGTTGGAAGGTTTGATAAAGAGTCGCAAGAGAAGTTCTTAGACAATATCTATGAGAGAATACTCGATGCGCTTGGTTACTCGGAGAATAGAGAGCCATTCAAAGCGCTTTCAGCTATCTTGCCCCGTACTCTCTTACAAAGCATTCGAGAAAAAGAGAGCACGACACAACTCCCAATCATATTCGAAGCATTATACTTTGGTGCATCGGGATTATTAGCACAGCCATCGGCTGAATACACAAACGACGTGAATGAGTATCTGCTTGACCTGGGTGCAAAGTGGAATGAATTGCAAGCGAGCTATCCAATATCCGAGACACTTGCCGAAAGTGATTGGTCGTTCTTCCGCATCAGACCGACGAACACACCTTACCGCCGCATCGCACTCGCCGCTGCGCTTGCAGAAAAATATTTCTCGCGAAAAGATTTTTCTATCTATGAAGAGATATCGTACGAAACTGCTAATCCGTTCTGGATGAAACGGACATCATATAAGAGTGAACTTCCCGAAGTGCATGAACTCCTCGGCGAAGAGAGACGAAGAGCCATTCATTTGAACGTCATACTTCCTGGACGAATAGCTTCAACCGATAACAAACGTACGAAAGAACTTCGTAAAGAATGGCTCGAACTCGGTTCGCGCTCAAGTGCACGCTACGTCGAAGTCATCGAGCAAGAGTTGATGGAGTCCGAACACCTCCGTTCGGTCGGCGCAGAGCAAGGCGCGCTCTTTCTTTACCGCAATTACTGCACCCAGAGACGCTGCTCCGAGTGCATGATAGGTCAGAAACTTATGGAAAAGAATTTGATGTAATACTTACATCCCGCCCCACTCCTTGAGCAGTGCATCAAGTCCCGGCTGTATCTGCTCCGGCGCTACTTCCTTTGCCTTCTTGACATTCTTTATGGCTTTATCTTTATCACCGCTGGCTTCATAGTATCGCGCCATCCCTGCAAATGATGTCCAGTGCTTCGGATTCTGCTTTGTATTGACATCGAATATCTCTTTTGCATCTGAGATCTTCTTTTCGGCAAGCATCTGTCTTCCGAGCGCATAAAGCGTCCCGGGAGTTGCATGTGCGAGCGATTCGCGCATCACACTATCACCTTGCGCTTTTTTACCAAGCTTAATGAGTATCTGCCCTTTTGTATCGAGGTTCTCATAACGTGCTTCACGTGCTATGGATTGGTCAGCCCACTTCAATCCTTCTTCCAGATTCGTATTATTCTCATAGCAGAACCATGCGGCTGAATTGTACCCTACCCAAGAGAAGCCTATGTTATTACGCAGTTCTTTGCGAATATTCTCGACAACGATCTTCTTCACATCAACACTGATGTTGATAGGTACTTGCACTTTCTCCCATGCAAGTTGAAGTACTGCACTTTCGGGTTTAACATCTTCGAAGGTATATGTTAGATACTCACGGAATTCG
>DATDEW010000140.1:0-2742 GCA_036522935.1 Kapaibacterium sp. (SeqCode) | reverse complement strand
CTCTTATCTCTCGTTATTTTATACTGCTCTTATGCAGTGTGTTGGTCTTTACGACTGCTTGTCAACAGTCAGATACTGGTGCTCCATCAGATGGTGCAACCGATATTACAAATCCTACAGGCAGTGTAGATGATCCAGTCGTACCGTTCTCGGTTGCTCTACCGAGCGTTGAGAGCTCCAATGACAACCCTCCGAATCAAGCTAAGATATTACTCGGGAGGTATATCTTCTATGACAAAGCACTAAGCTTAGATAATTCAACGTCTTGTGCGTCATGCCATGCGCCAAGCCAAGGATTTTCTGATCAAGGGAAACCCTTTAGCAGAGGCGTGAAGCAGCAGATGGGGGATCGAAATGCTATGGCTCTTGTGAATGTAGCATTTAGCTCACATTTGATCTGGGATGGAAGATTCAAGACACTTGAAGAGCATGCTATTGCTCCAATACTTCATCCAAAGGAGATGGGCAATGGCTCACAACCGCCGAGAGGAGATACTTCATCCTACGGTGGCACCCCAACAAATAATGACACGTTACTCCTATTTACACGTATGCGAGGTGGTTCCGGAGTAACAGCAGAGGCAATTGCCAGACGCACTACCTACACCAAACTTTTCAAAGAAGCATTCGGCGATACAGTAATTACCCTTCCGCGTATTGCAAGAGCAATAGCTGCATTTGAACGTACGATGATAAGCAATCAAAGCCCGTTTGACGATTATGCCAGAGGAAACAAGGCAGCTCTTAACGATCACGCAAAACTTGGACTCGCTCTTTTCTACGATAAAACGAAGACAAACTGCTCAAACTGTCACTCAGGCACACTCTTTACTGATAATAAGATGCATAGCAATGGTCTCTATAAGTACTATGAGAAAGACAAAGGGCTTTTTGCGATCACAAAGAAACCCGGTGATGATGGTGTCTTTAAAACCCCTACACTTCGCAATGTGGCCGTAAGCGCTCCGTATATGCATGACGGAAGTATTGATAATCTTAAGGACGTTATCTATCACTATAATAGAGGTGGTGCACATAATACAAATCAAGACCCCCTCATTGATTCGCTTAACTTGTCAGATCAAGAAGTGGCTTACATTGCTGAATTCTTGAAGTCGCTTACTGATACTAAGTTTTTGACGAACCCTGCATTTACAAATCCGTGGCAACCATAAATAACTTGAACATAAAAAAAGTCCGCTCATGCGGACTTTTTTTATGTTTATTATCTGAGTGCAGATTCTAATGCAGTTCGTGCATCCGTCTTATCATCTCTGTATTTAATGATAATGGGAGCATAAAGCGAAAGCCCTTGCTCTTGCGCGAATGATGACTTCTTACTTATCGAGCGAGTACCTGCGACTATGACAGCTCCTTCGGGTACAATAAGCGGCTCAGATTCGGAGGCTCGCTTAATGATCGTGGAATGTACTATATCATAGATAGGTGTAGAACCGGTCAAGATAACTCCTGAACCAAGCACGGCTCTTCGTTTTACGATACAGCCTTCATACACACCACAGTTGCCCCCGATAAGAACATCATCTTCGATGATAACAGGCATGGCACCTGCGGGTTCAAGAACTCCTCCAACCTGTGCTGCAGCTGAGAGATGAACACGCTCGCCAATTTGTGCGCATGAGCCAACAAGAGCGTGGGAGTCAACAAGAGTGCCTGTTCCAACATATGCTCCAATATTGATATATGCCGGTGGCATGACGATAACACCCGGTGCAATGAATGCGCCATCACGTACAGAGCTACCACCTGGCACAACTCTAACATTATCACTGATGCTGAACTTGCGAACAGGTATTGTGCCTTTATCAAAGAACGACCATGGTTCGCCGGATTCCATCTCTTCAAGAACGCCAAGGCGGAAGCCAAGCAAGATCCCTTTTTTCACCCAGGTATTAACCTTCCATCCTGTTGGTGAAGATGCGTCGGGTTCTGCAGCACGGACTGCTCCGGAGTTTAACTCTCCGCGAAACTTAGAGAAGCTTTCGATCGCTTCGTTTCGATTCTTGCCGAGTTCATCGGCGGACATTTCAGAAAATTGTTGAATGAGTTGATGAAGTGTTTCCATATCTTGCGTAATAAAAATCCCCTGCTTCCGAAAAGAAGCAGGGGATGAACATCAAAACGGGAAGAATTATCTAAACTTGAAGCTATTAGCCGCTTTTTCGAAAGCCGGTTTGAATGATGCCTCAAGTTCTTTAGGCCAGTTGATGGTAATGCGATATGCATTTGAGCCTTTCATCAGGAAGTACGCTCGTGAACCAACCCCCGATACCATTGAGTAGTTGATCACCTTTGCCGGCTGTCCACCAATGGTAGCATTGCTAACTGCTGCACCGCCGTATGCCTTCTTGGAATTCTCTTCTGCAAACTTCGCAAGGTCTGTGCCTTGTCCTGTAGCTGTAACATCTACACCGATCGTAGCACCACGCCAATCACCTTCAAACGTAACTCCTTTGCCGCTTGCACGAACATTAAAGTTGTCGGGATATTCGATGGAATATCCGTTACCGTTGTAGTTAGATGCGCGGTCAGATGGCTTTGCTTCTTCTTTAAGCGTTGCGATCGTGCTGCTATCGAGTTTACCGCTCTTGAGATCAAGTACGTAACCAAGTGTAGCGGACTTTTCTGCAAGTTCGAATACGGCTTTGTATTTTTCCATACGCTTCTTGCCGAAGGTAGCAGCTTCAAAGTAGGTAACGACAGAGTCCTTCTGACCGTAGA
>DATDEW010000139.1:0-5566 GCA_036522935.1 Kapaibacterium sp. (SeqCode) | reverse complement strand
TATCAAAAAAAGTCGTTCTTTTCACTTAGTATGTATTCTTAAAGTATGCAAAAATACGGATTTTACGTTGATGGTCTAATAAATTAGGAGAGTTTTGCCGAATTCATGCTATATTTACCATATTAAGACAAACTTCTTCTAACTATGAATTTTTTTTGAAAAAAAAATGTATACTTTTGGACCTTTGCGTGTCTTTATATAGGTAGAAACCACTAATTTTGCAGTACTTTTACTAAACTTAACCAACATCAGAGATGAAAAAACTCTTTTTACTACTGTTTCTTGTACCAATTATAGCTCTGAGCTCATGCTCAACGGAGCCAACAACTACAACTGAAGCATTCTCATTCGATGCTGAGGGGAACACTGTTCTTCAGCCACCACCATCTGGTGAAGGGTTACAAGTTCAGATCGGACCTTTTGATGTCCCGACCGGACAGGAAGTACAGCGCGACTTCTACATCAAGCTTCCGAATGAAGAAGATATCTATATCTCGAAGATAGAGATTGCGATGAATGAGGGCACCCACCACATGAACTTCTTCCGCACAACTCTTGATCTTCCTGATACCCTTTCAACGCGTAGAACCGATGTGGTTAACTATACATACAACGGACAGAAGATAACCAATCCAATTGAGTATAACGACCAAAGCTTTACGGCAACGAGCATATTCAATGAGTCAGATATTCTTATTGAGGCTCAACTTTCAGGACAACTTGTCACGTGGGACCTTCCGAAACTTGCAACAGGCAAACAGGCTGTCATTCATCTTAAAAAGAATGAGCCGATGATATTGCAGATTCACTATGTAAATGCGACTTCCCAAAGCACCAAGAACAGCAAAGGAAAAGTTAGCGTAAATATATGGTATGCAAAAGGAAACCCAGCTGACTATGAAAAGTCTTCAATGATGTTCGCCCGCAATAGAACGATCAAGATCGAACCGTCAAAGATGGATCAGTCGTTCTCGAAGAACTGTTATTTTGCGGCAGTACCACGCCCAATGTATCTTCTCGGTATGACCGGACACTTCCACTCACGTGGCAAACAGTTTATCGTTGATAAGATGAAACAAGACCCTGCAACCTTAGAGCGTACGGTTATTCAAGAAAAGATCTATGTCAGCAATGCATGGGGTGAGCCGCCGTTCACTCAATATGCAACCCCGATCAAGTTAGATGTAAATGAGTATATTCGTTATACATGTGTATATGACAATACGACAACCAATACATATCTTTTCGGACCAAAAGTAGAGACGAATGAGCATGCAAATCTTTTTGCTTGGTTCTCTCCAAGCTATCTTGATGGAGACACCCTCTACGATGATGCGAACGACTAAGTATTCAAATAGGCATATTTCGCCTGTTACACTTTTTGTAAATGCTGCTATCACTTTAGTGATAGCAGCATTTCTACCTTGCAGAAGCTCTGCGCAATTTGTCTTTGAAGATGTTACCGAATCAACGAAGATATTCCAATCATGTACCCCTGCAGGTGATATAGGCGGTGGTGTTGTCGTTCTTGACCTCAATAATGATGACTGGGAAGATCTGTACCTCCCCGGCGGGGTAACCGGCGATCGGTTATTTGAGAATCAAAAGAATGGCACGTTCAACGAAGTAACCTTTGGCACAACAAAAGACTCGGCGTTTTTTAGACATAACAATTTCAACAGTTGGCCAAATGGCGGAGTAGCTTTTGATTATAATAAAGATGGATTTGTAGATATTTTTGAAGCTTGTCGCCGTAGAGATCTGCTTTGGAAGAATAACGGCAATGGTACGTTCTCAAACTATAGCCAGCCGGCAAACATTGTAGCACCATTTGAAGAGAATAATTCGAATAGTGCAACATACGGCGATTTTGATGGTGATGGAGATAACGACATTTATGTCGCGCGATGGGTCAATGAGATGAATGCGGTACTCGACTCAAACGGGCAAAGCCATTACGTTTTTTCCGGATTCCCTAACCATTTCTATGTTAATAACAGTAATGGGACATTTACTGAAAGTGGCATGCAGTATAGCATTGCCGATAGTGGTACAACGAACACAACCGTCATGTTCGATTATGACAAAGACGGTGATCTTGATGTTTTTACCGGCAATGACTTTGGTATGAATGTGTCCCAAAATCATGTGTACCAAAATCAATTAGCACAAACGGGCATTGCAAGATTTACAAATGTAGCTCCACAGATCGGCCTTAATGTCGGCATTTTCAATATGACACTTTCTCCAAATGACTTTGATGCCGACGGTGATTTTGACATTCATCAGACATCTATTGGGGGCGAGTATCTGATGAAAAATAATGACGGTATGTTTACTAATGTTGCGCAGCAGATAGGCTTTCCACCTCTTCTCGACCAGCAGATAGAATCAATTCCTACCGTTACATGGACTGCATTATTCTCAGATTTTGACAATGACGGCCGTGAAGATGCCTTTATTACTCATGGATTTACAAAGTCTATCATTGAAACTCGGACATCGGCTGAATTAGACACTTCAAGATTTTACTGTCAACAACCCGATGGTACGTTCAAAGATATCACATTAACAAATGGTGTGGTAACGAATGTCCGGGGCAGAGGCGCAGCGTATATGGATTTTGATCATGACGGGCGGCTTGATATTATCTTCGGTTCGCTCGGCAGAACACCCGGGGTATTTACATCTGACTATAGAGTATTCAGGAATGTCACCCCTATTACATCAGAGAGGAATTGGCTACAGATCAAAGGTATTGCTACTACTACAGCATCCGATGCCATTGGCACGATCGTAGAAGTATGGACAAACGGCACCCGTAGAATGAATCAGATACATACGAATGGTGGTATGTCATCAAGTAATTCGTTAGTACTACACTTTGGGTTAGGTAATACGACATTAGTAGACTCCGTGATCGTATATTGGCCGATGTCAAAAAAGCTTCACAGGCAAGTTGACCGCTATTATAATATTCCCGTTAATCAGCGGATAGTCTATACAGAACAACCTAAAGCAGCTGTATCAACCCCCGGCGACTTGGCTAACGAATTTAGGCTCACTCAAAATGTTGTCAAAAACAGTATCACCATTGTTGGTGCTGACGAATTGATGACGTCAGTGTATGAGATAGTTAATATTCTTGGTCAGACGGAGTTTACCACTGAAGGTCGAAAGTATTCTGTTGAAATCCCTGTTTACTCGCTTCCGGTTGGCCAGTATTTTGTAAGAATAAGATCAGCGAACAAGCAACAACTACTTACATTTATTAAAAACTGATCTAATTGATGAAGCATTTTATTCTCGTGTGTCTTACTATGTTGTCATTCTTAGGGTGTTCAGATAACGGGGGGTCACCCACTCCGCTTGACGACAAATTTTCAGCGATCCAGGCGCGCGTTCTGACTCCTTCGTGCGGTAATAGCTCATGTCACGGTGGTTCCTCTCCAAAGGCACTGCTCGATCTTACTGCAGGAAATTCGTATAATGAACTTCTTGGTAGCTCGATCCAAAATACTGAGGCAAAGAACAGATATCCAGGGTTGGTCGTCCCTGGTAAGCCGGATTCGAGCTTTTTATATATAAAAGTCAAAGGTCCTCGTTCAGATGAGGGGGCACAAATGCCTGAGCGGCTTAGTGCACTCCCTGCGGCTGAGATAGAAGCCATTCGCAGCTGGATCCAGCGTGGCGCACCGAACGATTAGCAAAAATACTCACTTTTCGCATATTTATTGAACTCCAAAACGGAGGTCTGTGTTTATTATTGGCTTTAGAAACCGCTTTTCCATAAGGGATTGCGTATATTGAAGTTACGAGAATATGGCAAAACAACAAACATTCGGTGATAAGATGAAGAAACAGTCGGTCGAAAAGATCGAATTTGTTCCTCAGCTTGGTAAGAACGCAAAGCTCACACCGGTTCGCTTTATTGGCATTACAAAAGACGGTAAGAGTTACCGCTTCGAGGATCGCATCACTCGCTTGGCTGAGCCAGAGGGTGGCGGAGAAGCGATCGTACTTTAATACAATAATTTTTATTTTAGAATAGTATGGCATTCAAACCACAACGCACACAAGCAGGTGCAGCAGGTAATCAGCGTGGCGGCGCAGCAGGCGGTCGCGGCGGACAGTTCGGCTTGAACCAACGCAACAAGCGTGACATGACGAAAAAGAAGGTTGACCCGCTCAAACTTCGCAGCATTTCATATCTTGATTACCGTGATATCCGTATCTTAGAGCGTTTCTTGAACGATCGTGGTAAGATACTTCCAAACCGTATCACCGGCTTAAGCGCTTCAAATCAGCGTTTGGTTGAGAATACCATCAAACAGGCACGCCATTTGGCTTTGCTTCCGTTCGTTGCTGAAGGATTGAAATAATAAGGAAATTACGACAATGGCAAGAGTTTGTGAACTTTCAGGCGTAAAGCCAGTTGCAGGAAACCACGTATCTCACGCAGTTAATCGCGTGAAGACACGTTTCATCCCTAACTTGCAGACAAAGCGAGTTTGGGACCCGGAGACGAATCGCTTTATCAAGATCAAAGCGACAGCTCGCGCTTTCCGTACACTTGATAAGAGCGGATTTAAGGCGTTTAAGTCATTCAAGAAATCCGGTCAGTAAGCTTTTCTAAGCTAAGAGAAAAGTCGCTTCGTAATTGGAGCGACTTTTGCATTTATAGAGGTTTTATTACCAGATGAAGGAAAGCCAAATACAGCGCATCCTCAAACGCGGCGAACTCGCCTTGCGCCGCAGCTTCATTTCCCTTTTATCGAAACGCTCAACTCAAGCGACCATTATATCCTTACTTCCTCTTCCCCAAAGACCTAAAATTCTTTTTTTACGTCAAGACCGACTCGGCGATGCCATTATTTCCACACCCCTTCTTGTTGCCATCAAAGAAAAGTATCCGGATGCAGAGATCATGATGCTTTTGGGTGAGAATAATAAAGGCATTTCACCACTTCTACCTATCAAGTGCGAGACGTTCATCTATAAGAAAGAACTTCTCGCTGATCTTAGCCTGCTTCGAGCTCTTCGTAAAAAGAAAATTGATGTGCTCATTGATCTTCAGGACAATGCGTCTGCAACATCATCTATCTTGATCGCGGCTATTGGCGCAAGGTATTCAGTTGGAATAGAGAAAGAGAATGCTTCTAGCTACAATGTGCTTGTTACGCGTCTTGATCAGAGTAAGTATCACATAGCCCGTCGAATTGCCGAACTACTAACTCCGTTCGGGATCAATCCGAATGCACTATCCTTACGTCCTATACTCAAGGATATTGCATTCAAAGAAGTAGAGGATAGAGTAGGAATGGTCTTTTCAGCAGGAGCGGCGGATCGTTACATTCCGACCTCAAAAAGCGCAGAAATTACAAGAGCAGTCATTGAGACAGGCTTAGCAAGTGAGATAGTAATATTCTTTCATCCGAAAGATGAGATATATGTCAGAGAGATCGTCGAGATCGTAAATGATCCTCGCGTAAAACCTTCTCCGATGACAAGTTCATTCGAGGATTACGCTTCCCTATTGCGCTCATGCTCGATCGTTATCACTCCT
>DATDEW010000138.1:0-2743 GCA_036522935.1 Kapaibacterium sp. (SeqCode) | reverse complement strand
CAAGCACCTTCACCGTTGATTCATCAAGCCCGGTTCGGGTATAGACGGCGTCTTTATCCCAGACCTCAAGCTCGACGATCACTTCCACGCGTTTCTGGAAACGGATAGCGCGGATACCGAACATCTCGCGGACATTGATTATTCCAAGTCCGCGGATCTCCATAAAGTGTTCGCCCATCTCTGTGCCGGAGCCCATGAGGATACCTTCGCCTTTTTTTGTGACGACGGTTACATCATCGGTAACAAGCCGGTGGCCACGCTCCAAAAGATCAAGTACCACTTCGCTCTTGCCTACACCGGATTTTCCGACAAAGAGAATACCAACACCATAGACATCCACGAACGAGCCGTGAAGCGATGTATGGAGGTTGAACTGGTCGTCAAAGAAATCGGTGATAAGGTAGATGGCTTGGGTTGTCTCTATCGGAGTATAGAGAACGGGGATGTTATGCTCTTCAAAGATAGCGAGGATTTCCGGGGCAAAGTCGTTGCCGCTTGTTACAACGATACACGGTATCTCGAACTTCGCGATATGTTCGACCGCTTTTATCCGCTCCTCGGAATCGAGTGAGCGGAGATAGTAAATTTCCGTATTACCGAAAACCTGTAATCGGTGATGGGTGAAGAGTGCGACATACCCCGCAAGCGCCAACCCGGGTCGATGCAGATTCTTATCGATCATCCTTCTATCAAGACCTTTCTCGCCCGCCATAATGCGGAGCTTAAAACGGTCTTTCATGTGCTCGTAAAAGTAACGAGCCGTTATCGCTTCTTTGCGAAGAGGTTTATGATTGAGCCATCCCGGCTGCTGTTGTTCGGGCATGTTATTTTGCTACGGCGTGTCGCTTTAACTCCATCGATGCAAAATGGGTTTCTTTATGTTTCTTGAGCTGCTTTTCGAGTGTCTTGACCGCCAGGTCAACGGATTTCCCTATCTCTTCTGATACTTCTTTGGCAAGGAGCTTTGCTCCTTTTACATGTACGATGATCTCTGCTGTAAATTCTCTACCGGTATGGCCTTCCTGATCTAAAATAACATCTGCATCTAATATTTCATATTTATCTGCTAAGGTTTGGAGTTCTGTTTCTATATATGTTCGGATACCGTTGGTACCCGATTCATGTCTATCAGCTATCTTGATATTCATAGTATCTGTTTCCTTTCTTTGTTATTCTTCGTCACTTCGTGGGTGAGAAGAGTCATAGACCTGCTTTAATCGGTCTATTGTTAAATGTGTATACTGTTGTGTCGTCGCAAGCGATGAGTGCCCGAGCATTTCCTGTACTGCTCGTATTTCCGCTCCTCGATCGAGAAGATGTGTCGCGAATGAGTGGCGGAGCATATGTGGGTGAGGAGCATCGGTATCGCTAGAACCAACAAACATTTTTTGTACAATATAATGTATCATTCGTGGTGTGATACGCTTCCCGCTGCGTAAGAGAAAAAGCGCATCGTGGTCACTGATCACATTCCACTTGGAGCGTTCGTCGCGGTACTTTGCAAGTGAAGAAACTGCTTCGTCGCCTATCGGGACGATCCGCTGCTTATTTCCCTTGCCTGTAACGCGAACTACTCTCTTTTGTAAATCAATATCGGAGAGATTGATTCCGCAAAGCTCCGAGCGACGAAGCCCGCTGGAATACAATAGCTCCACTACTGCTTTGTTACGAATCTCTTCGGGGGTTGTTACTTCACGGCCAAGTACTTTTGCAATAGTCCGTTCGCTCGTTACATCCGGCAGACGTTTCTCTTTTTTGGGTGTTCGTATATGCCGAGCGGCATTGTAAGAAAAGATACCGCGAGCGACCATATACTTTAAGAATGAACGCACAACAGCGAGCTTCCGCCCGATCGATGCACTCTTCAAACTTTCACCGTTCTCACCTTCAGCCCCGATCGCTCTGATGTATCTTCGAATTACTGCAATGTCATCACGGCTGCCGCCTAGACGCAGTTGGTTCTTTTCTAGTACACTAATAAATTCGTTGAGGTCGTTGCCGTATGCAAGGAGTGTATGCTCGCTTGCCCCGCGCTCATGGCGCATGTAATCGAGGAAGGTGTCAGCGTGTGCGCGGATATTCAGGTCGTTCTGCACGTACTAACCAACGCGGGAGGAGAGAAGATAATGCAATAGAAAATTACTCCTTCACCACCTTCACAGTCTTCACCTCACCACTTGGCGAGGAGAGCCGCACATAATAACTTCCCGAACTCCAAGACTTTGATTGAAGTGAAAGCACATGCTCACCTTCGGCTTTATATCCTTGTCCTTCGGAGTATACTGCCTTGCCGAGAAGATCATACACATCTAGCCGTACCATCGCGCTCTTATCAAGCCGATACTTTAGCTCCAAGATGTCTGTGAATGGGTTGCGCGTTGCGATTAGCTCGCCGAGATGAAGTTTGTTCGATGTAGCAGCAACGCTCCCTGTTGGTCCACGAAGAATACCGAGACCAATTTCTTCAAGAGTGGGCTTAGACGTATCAAGTGGAGTTGCAATTGAATCTCTAACCGTATCACGCCACTCCTTCACCTGGTTATCACGTGATTGCTTTCTTAGCTTAATATATGAACTTTCTAAATAAGGACACCTGTGATTTTCAAGTAGATAGTCTACTATTGCTATAGAGCCGTTAAGATAGTCACCCTTTAGAGAATCGTAATAATAGAAGGTATGTATTATGGAGCCAACATCTTCGCAATAGTATGGTATATCCGTATTTAAATATAAAACTTTCTTC
>DATDEW010000137.1:0-2516 GCA_036522935.1 Kapaibacterium sp. (SeqCode) | reverse complement strand
AGCGCGGCACCACCGGAAACAAAGAAGCGAACTCTGCCGCCGGTGCGGGCACGTATCTTGTGGAGTACGAGAGCGTCGGCAAGCGGACGCATCATGAGCGCGCTGAACTTCGGATGTCCGCCCTCGAGTTTGATCGCACATTCATTACCAACCTTCATTGCCCAGTCGAATATTCTGCGTCGAGGCGGCGGCATCTTCTCGCGCATACGCATCAGTCGCGAAAAGATCTTCTCGAAAAATCTCGGTACGCCGGTGATGATCGTTGGTTTTATCTCGACCATATTATCTGCAACGGTATCAACGGACTCTGCATACGCTACTTTTGCACCCGAGCGGAATGCGAGATACGAAGCAAGCCGTTCAAACCCATGCGAGAGTGGTAAGAACGAAAGGAATGTATCCTCACTGCCGATAACAGGTAAGTTGCCCAGCGCACCTTCAACGTTCGCTATCAAGTTGCTATGCGTGAGCATCACGCCTTTCGGCTCACCTGTTGTCCCGCTTGTATAGATGATAGTAATAGTATCATCGGGCTTCGCAAGCGAAAGTTCTTTTTCAAAGTCGAAGGTAGTATCAGTATCTCTCTTGGCTACATCGGCGAAGCGATATACTTTCACTGAACCCGTATCATGATTCCACAACTCGTTCATGATGATAACACCTTCAAGCGCCGGACAGGCAGCGGCGGACTTCACCACTTTCAAAAGCTGCAAGTCATTTGAGACGACGGCAAACTTCGCGCCCGAATGTGTTAAGATATGCTCTACATTTTTTGCCGTGAGTGTCGGGAACATGGGCACAGTAATTGCACCGATAGCAAGCGAAGCAAAATCTGTGACGACCCATTCAGGACGGTTCTCGGCGATGAGTGCTATTCGGTCGCCGCGACGCACACCAATCGAATGCAGTCCGCGGGCGAATCCTTCGACCATCTTCCGGAACTCACCATTTGTCAATGCTTTATATGGGTTCGCACGGCTCTCTTTATGATAGAGATAATGCAATGAACTATGTTCACTTGAGGTCCGCTCGCTGAATATCTCATTTACTGTTTGGTATGACATTTGTTCTATAGGTCAGTGTGTCCAATTTTACACAACGAAAATACAACTTTTTCCGGTAAAGTTGGTGAATTTATTTATGAGAGAAGTGTTTTTCTAAAGGAATCAGGTCCTTCACTACAACAGAACAGAAATGATAAGATATGCCCTCCATATCATGGTCTTCATTCTCTTTGCATCCGCTGCCGGGTCACAAACACGCAATTTTGTTTGGTATACACCAAGCACTGCAGAAACGATCAATGGTATCGGTATCGGTCCGATGAATTCAGGTTCTGGCAGTATCAGGCCGCCTAAACAGACGGTCAATGGTTTGCAATTTGAACTTCCGGGAACAGGATTCCTACGCTTCCCGCTCGAGACTCCGCAGCGCTCATATCTTCAGAATGCAGGGATCGATAGAGGCGGTGTAGAGGTCAATGGTGTTCTCGCTGCGCTCATGGGCAGTGCCGGTGTGAATACCGTCAACGGAGTATTCATCTCACCGTTCTTCGGGTTTGCAGATGAGGTCAACGGCCTCTCATGCAACGGCATAAACTTCATTGGTGCCTCCGATGGGTTGACACTTGGCATCGTCAATTCTGTCCGCGAAGGAAATGGCACTTCGATCGGATTATATAATTCGAGCGAAGATTTTGACGGCATACAGATCGGTCTGTTCAACTTGCGCGAACGCGGCGACGGACTACAAATAGGGCTAATTAATATTAAAGGGGGCAGTTTCTTTCCCTTCCTGAATTTCTGATAGTTTGACGGAAATCCATTTCTCTTACCCACCCCAATATAATCCTTATTTTTGTCTGTAAATATTCAGTTACAGAACATGAAAACTCTCGTCGTTTCAGCACTTTTATTACTCGTAAGCTCATTTGCTTTTGCATCGGTGGAGGTTACGGGCGTTGTTCTCGGCGCAGATAAAAAGCCGTGTATCGTCTCGCATGTGCATTTCGGAAAACCCTTCGCCGATCCTGCCGAGCGCACGACAAATCAGTGTTCGAAAGACGGGAAATTCTCGATCACACTCCCCGGTGCTGGCAACTATATGTTCTATGCAAGCGGAGTGAATCATGAAGAGATAGCGATACCGCTCTTCATCCGTGAAGATGGTAAAGGGATAAAGGTTACTATCCAACTCAAAGCAAATCTTATTGATGAAGTTGTCAGTGAACCGACGATCATCGGTGATTGGAATAAATTTTCGTTCTCGGGCAAAGCACCGATGTCTGTCTCTGATTCAAGGACTACATTTACTTATGAGTTCACCGCAGATGCCGATAAGGTTGCATATCAACTCCTTGATGTTGTCGGCGGACACAGCATGAACGGCTCAATGGCTGATAGCTATGAGTATGACGGCGGCGGCGATTACCGCTCGGTCGTGAATACAAAAAAAGGTGAGAAGATCGTTATCACGTTCGACCCCGAAAAAATTCGTCATGCGAAGACAGGCAAGCC
>DATDEW010000136.1:0-6840 GCA_036522935.1 Kapaibacterium sp. (SeqCode) | reverse complement strand
CTGAACTCTGTTGCAAGTCGGTATTCAAGTGTGAATGAACCACTTGACCTACCAACAAGAGCAGCTCTTGCACCAAGACCTATTGGTTCTTTTCGACCACCTTCATCAAAAAATACCGCGCCAATATCAGTTGAAAGCTTCCATATCCCGTCAGGATTAATAACCAGTGGCTGTCTGATACCTACAACGACACTTGAAGTGAACGGGTCGGTAAAACCAAAGTGCACTCCGAAAAGAAATGTCGGCCATCCGCCCGGATACGCTAAAAGTTCAGCTCCCAATGTCGGTTGTAGCGGTAATGTCGAAACATCCTTGCTTACACCGTCATAAAAACCAATACCAAGCGTTGCCACACCTTCTATCTTACGTTGAGGTTTTGGGGTGATGCGTACATCAGTCCCACTGCCTTTGAAGGTAATAGTGCTATCAGTCCCTTGCGCAGAAGCAAGAGAAATAAAAAGGAGAAGTTGCCAAAGAACTACTGAACTTGCGCGGATGTACTGTCTTTTTTGCATATTGACTCTTCATCCAAGAACCCAAAAGGTAAACACAAGTTGCACAAAGAGTGAGAGGTTCCCCTCCCTCTCCTACTTAAAACTTGCTACGAAACCACCGATAACTTCACGAAGCTTCGCATCTATTTCTTTCGTCAATTCTTTCTTCGATGCAATGTCTGCAAGAAGATCAGCATGACGAAGACGGATAAAATCTAATAATTCGCTTTCAAAGCGAAGTACCTTTGACATCTCTATCGTGTCAAGGAATCCCTGCGTACCAGCAAAGATAGTGATAACCTGCTCTTGAACAGGAAGTGGTACATACTGACCCTGCTTCAGAAGCTCAACAAGGCGCTCGCCTCGGCGAAGCTGCTGCTGTGTCGCTTTATCAAGATCAGAACCAAATTTCGAGAATGCTTCAAGCTCGCGATACTGCGCCAAGTCAAGGCGAAGTGTACCTGCGATCTTTTTCATTGCTTTGATCTGCGCATTACCACCTACGCGTGATACCGAGATACCTACGTTGATAGCAGGACGAACACCGGAGTTAAAGAGGTTCGGATCAAGGTAGATCTGACCGTCAGTAATAGAGATAACGTTCGTCGGGATGTATGCGGATACGTCACCTGCTTGTGTCTCGATGATCGGCAGAGCAGTCAATGAACCGCCGCCAAGATCAGCTGAAAGTTTTGATGCGCGTTCAAGCAAACGGCTATGAACGTAGAACACGTCACCAGGATATGCTTCGCGTCCTGGTGGACGACGAAGAAGAAGTGAAAGCTCGCGATATGCTGCTGCCTGCTTCGAGAGATCGTCAAATACTACAAGTGCATGACGACCGGTGTCACGGAAATGCTCGCCAAGTGTTGCGCCGGCGTACGGTGCTACGAACTGAAGCGGAGCCGGATCAGATGCAGAAGCCATGATGATGGTCGTATACTCCATCGCGCCGTACTGCTCAAGTTTGTTCTTTACCAGAGCAACGGTTGATGCCTTCTGTCCAATCGCAACATAGATACAATATACCGGCTCAACACCGTTCGCTTTTGCTTCTGCGGAGTGGGTATATTTCTGGTTGATGATCGTGTCAAGCGCAACCGCTGTCTTACCTGTCTGACGGTCACCAATGATAAGTTCGCGCTGTCCGCGGCCGATAGGTATCATAGCATCAACTGCTTTGAGACCTGTCTGGAGCGGCTGATTAACAGGTGAGCGCTGCATAACGCCAAGCGCCTTGCGTTCGATAGGAAGAAACTTATCACTCTTGATCGCCGGGCCGCCATCGATAGGAATACCGAGGGGGTTGATCACACGACCCAACATATCATCGGTAACAGGCATAGAGGCAACGCGACCAGTACGCTTGACGATGTCACCTTCTTTTACGAGGGTTTCATCACCAAAGAGAACAGAACCGACGTTATCTTCTTCGAGGTTAAGAGCCATACCGAACACCCCATTCGGGAATTCGAGAAGCTCGCCTGCCATGACCTTTGAGAGTCCGTAGATACGAGCAACGCCGTCACCGACCATCAAGACGGTTCCGACATCATAGACGTCAACTTCTTTTTCAAATCCCGTAAGCTGTTGGCGTAATATCGCGCTTACTTCATCGGGTCGTATTGCTGCCATAAAAGTATATATGAACTATGATTTATGAACGATGAAATGAATTATCATTTCATTCCTGTATTTACACTTTCTTCTTTCTTGCCGGGGGCAAGTGCCATCATTTCTGATTTGATAGCCATTAATCCTCTTCCCCCAGGTCCCGGTGCCCGGAATAAGATCTTTACAAGACCATATCCTTGCACATAATATTTGCGAAGCTCTGTATACCCTACTCGTGTGACCGTCGTCAAGACGCTATCAAATCGTCCTACCGGTACTTCTACTGAATCAGTCATCGATTCAATAGCACAATAGACAGAGTCCTCGTATTTCTCATGCCACGCATTCGAGTCATGAAGCGGGGCAACAAGAAAGACTCTGTTCTCAATGTTACTAACCGAGTTATTCATCACGGTCATTGCTATTGAGTCGTCAACGTAGTAGTAAGCTTTCCCTACTGCCGTATCAAGTCCGCCGAGCTTATAGCCTTTTGTCTCACAGATGACTAATGGCAATCGCTGAAGCGAAAACCCCTTGTTTGATGAGACACGCTGTTCGTTAAAAGTAGTATCACTCGATACTATCTTTCCTGTATCATCGAACTGCATCCGTATCGTCCGCATCTGCCACGCTGTACCGCTATCGGTAGGGAAAAAGTAGCTTGCTACTGTCCCCGCTGAGCGTGTGAAGGTTGGCTTTATCTCAACCTTCGGCGCCGGCTGAACGGTCTTCTTCGGCTTTTTCTTTGCTTTTTTCTTTGTCGTCTGTGCATCGGCACCGACTACAAAGAATAGAGCTGTTAGTAAACAAAGAACTAAAAATCCTATTTTCTTCATGTTCCGAGTCCTTTCGCTATGACTACTGTAAGAGTACCAAACTTCTCGGACATATTTCCAATCACTCTTTCATCGCCGAGCGATGAAAGAAAAACACAAATTATACTATCGTCTTCGTGACGCCTTCTTTCAGACGAGCGCGAAGAAGTTCGAGCTGGTTCTGAATGCTTGCATCAATGAGCGTATCACCAACCTTCGCAACAAAACCACCGCGAATTGAAGGATTGACCTTATAGGTCGGACGAATGGTGGTCTTCATGATCGAACCAAGCTTCGCCGAAATATCAGCTTTTGCTTTGTCATCTAGTTCTTGTGCGCTTGTAATATGCGCATTCATAACATTATTACGCTCGTCAAGAATAAGGAGGTAGTTCTCAGCTACCATATCGAGCAAATTTCCTCTGCCTTTATGAATAAGCAGTTTCATGAGATTCAAGACCTCACTTGTCAAATGCTTTTCAAAGATCGAACTGATAACATTCTCAAGCAAGCCCGGTCGAATGATGGGTGTTGAAAGCACTGCTCGCAAGAGTGAATTCTCATTGAGGGTTTCCTGAATAAGTGTCATATCCTGACCGATGCGTTCGGTAAGTTTTCTCTCATCAGCTAAGCCAATGAGTGCCAGTGCGTATCGGTATGCGACTCTATGCGTCATTAGTTGCGGCTTGTCGGGAGTTCAGCAATAAATTTCTGTACGACTTCTTTGCTCTTTGCATCATTGAGATTTGCATCAATGAGCTTTCCTGCGGCAGCGACTGCTATATCAGCAGCTTCGTTGCGAAGTGTATTGAGAGCGGTATGCGTATCACGCTCGATCTGTGCTCGTGCCTGTTCTAAAAGCTTCTTGGATTCTTCATGCGCTTTTGTCATGAGATCCTGACGCATCTTCTCAGCGTAGTCTTTGCCTTCGCGAAGCTGACGTTGGAGGTCATCCTCATGCAACTTGCGCTGACGTTCGGTCTCAGCGATAAGCTTTTCAGCTTCTGTACGAGCAAGTTCTGCCTTCGCAAGAGAATCAGCTATCGCATTCTCGCGGTTCTTCAAACCATCGAGCATAGGCTTCCAGCCAAGTTTGGATAACAGCAGAAGCAGGACGCCGAAAATGATGAACGTCCAAATGGAAAGTCCGGGATTGATCTCTAACATGTTTCCAGTCGTTAGTTGTTAGTCACCAGTTGTTTGCGAAATTCTGTCTAAATGGAATAAAAGCAACCAAGAACAGACATTTATCAAACAACTACTAAATACGAAGTAAGCGGGTCACTCTTTGCCGTACAAGGTAAGAGTGCCCGCATACATGAAACGGTCCGAAACGCTTCGCTTACTTACCTGCGAGAATGATACAGATAACGAGTGCGAAGAGCGTAGCACCTTCGATAAGTGCTGCCGCGATGATCATCGTGGTACGGATACCGCCGGCGATCTCAGGCTGACGGCCTGATACTTCCAACGCTGCTGCTGCGAGCTTACCGATACCAAGACCTGCGCCAACTACTGCGAGTGCTGCGCCGAGACCTGCTGCCATATATGCGAATGCTGATGATTCCATTGTAGTTATTCTATAATAATGATAAAAATACAGTACTAATATAAAACCTTAATGCGAGTGAGCCGGTTCGCTGTGACCTTCACTATGTTCTTCATGGTGCTCGTGAGCCATCATACCGATGAACACCGCTGAAAGCATCGTGAAGACATATGCCTGCAAGAATGCAACGAGCAACTCAAGCAAGTAGATAAAGAGTGCAAATGGGACAGACACCGCAAAACCTGCAATGACAGACTGGAATAGTATCGCAAGTCCGATAAGCGAACCGATGACGATATGCCCTGCCGTCATGTTCGCGAAAAGACGCACCATGAGTGCAAATGGCTTCGTGAAGAGTCCGATAAACTCGATAGGAACCATGATACAGATAAGTATCACTTTCATCACAAGCGGCAATTCCATCTCAAGAAGACCACCAGTAAAATGCTTGAAATATTCCCCGACACCCATTGCTCGAAGACCTGCGATCTGTGTCAAGACGAAAGTACAAAGAGCTAATGCCATCGTTACGCTGATAGCACCTGTAGGTGTCTTCGAGAGCGGGAAAAGACCTAAGAGGTTCATCGTAAAGATGAAGAAGAACACCGTCAGGAAGAACGACATATATTTGTCAGCCCATTTTTTGTCAACATTCGGGTAGACGATCTCGTCACGAACATAAACAACAAATGACTCGACAACATTGTGAATGCCTTTCGGTATGATAGAGGTCTTTGCTTTCTTACCTGCTAATCCTACAACGATAAGAAGTATCAACGCTGTAAGAAGCATGAATGCTCTATTGGCTGTAAGTGAGAGGTCGAGTGTAAAGCCCATATCGGCTCCGTCAACTCTTTCCCATGGGCTCGTCCAGAAGAACTGCGACTTTTTGCGCTGTTCCTCGTACTGATGCAAGTTCTTGAGTTTATACTCACCTGATTCTTCAAGTGCATGCATGCTGCCATAAGCATGAAATCCATGATTATCGGTGAACATCACAGGCAACCCTACATGCGCTTTCATGAAATGAAGCTCGTAGGTATCTTCTAAGTGATGGAGAATGTTATTAAAAAGCTTTCCGGCATCGACCTTATTTCCGCCGGATTCATCTTTTACTATATTCCCTGTAGAGTCTTTTACGAAGATATCATTTTCATCGTGTGCGGCACTTTCGTGTTTTGCTTCACCGTGAGGGACTTCGCTGTGCCCGGAGGTATGGGCGTTATTAGAATCAGTATTTACTATGGCATGGGGCTTGTCATCGCTCGCCTTGAGAGTCAAAGCAAAGAATGACAGGAGAAACAGAAAACTAATGCGGAGTTTGTTCATTCGTCGGGGGTATTATCCGAGTGTTAGTGTCCGCGTTTCAAAGACTTTTTGTGGATGTATGTGATCTCGATAACGAGATACGAAAAGTACGTTGCGAACATTCCAAATGCCATACCGATCGAATCCATCTTGAAAACGAACTGGCCGATAGCGAATGCGAAGAGCAACGTGAAAATTCGTACAACAACTGAACCGAATGCAACTCCGAAGAATGCTTCGTTCGGAAGATCGATAGCCCATTCAGTAATGAAGAAGCTGATAACGCTTGATACTGTGCAGAGTCCCATGCCGAAATAGCATGCGAAGATGAAAGCATCAGTAGAGAAAGCATTCATCAGAAGTGTAGCACCGCCATAAAGAACAACGGAGACAATAGAAAACCATGTAAGGAAGAAGCGGGTCGCCTGACGATTCGCAACTTTCGCTGATTGTGCGTGGGGCTGTATTAGGTCTATTACTTGTCCGATAGCGCTCAATTTGTGTACCTCTATAATTTAGTATATATTCTGAAAATAGCGTAGATTCTATAGCCACATAAAACGCTTTTTTAGGGCGATTTTGTTTCATTTTTCTACGGAAAATTATGATTTTGTTACCGGAAAACGGAGGTTGTGGATAACGAAATCAGGGAGGGAAACGCACTCGGGGCAAGGGGGGCATTTCACTGCAAAAGCGGCGGCTTTCAGAGCTTATGCTCCTACGGCTGCCGCTTTGCCATTCTTTCCCCCGAAAGAAACTTTTAGTCGGTAGGCTTACTGGATGATCAGACGACGGGTCTGGACATCTGTTCCCGCCTGAACTCGGACAAGATATCCGCCAGACGTTAAACCTGTAAGATCAAGAGATACAACATGTTCACCAGCTGCTGACGTACCGTCGGCTACGGTCTTGACGATATTGCCAAGCTGATCGTTGATCGTGATAGTCACTGTTGACTCTGCCTTCAAGCGATAATCCATTGAAGTGGTAGTAATACCTGCAGGCACAGGGTTTGGCTTGATATTGCCAACTCCGAGGATATGCTGGTGGTCACCAGGTC
>DATDEW010000135.1:0-8643 GCA_036522935.1 Kapaibacterium sp. (SeqCode) | reverse complement strand
TACACTTCCTTGAACTGGATCAGGATTGATAGCAAGCATGATGGTAACAACTGCCATAATGGCTGTACCTACCTCAACGGTAAACATGACCGGATTCTTCACCATCAAGCGAGGCGAAAGTTTCCGGAAGGATTCTTTAAGCGATACGCCTACAAGCTCCTTATCGAAGAGTTTAGGCGATGTGTGTGTTGCTGATGACATATTCGTAAATAAACTTTTAAAGTGATAGAGCTTCTGCAATAGGACCGAGTGCAAGTGCCGGGAAAAAGAGTAATGCGCCGAGTATTGCAATAACTGCAAGGAGCACCACACCGAACATAAGTGAATCCGTACGAAGCGTACCCGGTGATTCAGGGACGATACGTTTGTTTGCAAGTGCGCCTGCTATTGCAAGTGGTCCGATAATGGGAATAAATCTACCCATTATCATGACGATACCCGTCAGGATATTCCAGAAGGCATTGTTATCACCAAGCCCCTCAAAGCCGGAACCGTTATTTGCAGATGATGATGTAAACTCATAGAGCATTTCCGAGAAGCCGTGATGTCCCGGATTATTGAGCCACTTCAAGCTCTCACCTGCGTCAGGTGTCGTTACCCATACATGGGATGCTATGGCTGTGCCGGCAAGGATAAGAAGTGGATGAAGCAGCGCAACGATAACCGCTATCTTCACTTCCTTCGCTTCTATCTTCTTGCCGAGGAATTCCGGTGTACGTCCGACCATAAGTCCCGAAATAAATACTGCGACTATGATAAAGACGAACATGTTAATAAAGCCGACACCTACTCCGCCGAAGAATGCATTCAGTTGCATACCAAGCATCAGGAATGTGCCGGAGATAGCCGTAAAGCTATCGTGCATAGCATTCACAGAGCCGTTCGATGTACATGTCGTCGATACCCCCCATAGTGCAGATGCGGCAGCGCCAAACCGAACCTCTTTGCCCTCCATACTACCTTGCGATTGATCTATCGCAAAGGATGAGAGCGTAGCGTTGCCGCCTTTTTCTGCAATGACAGTCGGAATAAGCAGAGCAAGATACCCTACAAACATGACGGAGAATATCACCCAGGCAAGCTTTTTCTTCTTCAGGAAGAACCCGAATGCAAAGACCATTGCTATCGGTATCAAAAGGATACTAATCGTTTCTACGACATTTGTAATGGCAGTGGGATTCTCAAATGGATGTGTTGAGTTCGGTCCGAAGTAACCACCTCCATTTGTTCCGAGCTGCTTAATGGCAACCATTGGTGCAACGGGACCGGTCGCTACATGAACAGTGTCTCCCTGTTGGGTAATGATAGTTGATGCACCTTCAAATGTAGTGGGTGTTCCGTTAAAGAGAAGAATGATAGCAACCACAACAGAGATAGGAAGCAAGATACGCGTACATGAGCGCACCATATCATGATAGAAGTTACCAAGATTACTTCCGGTCTTGGCAGAAAACGCACGAAAGAGTGCCGCAAGTGCTGCTATACCAGTACCGGCAGATACGAACTGCAAGAAACAGAAGACAAGCAATTGCGAAAAATATGTAGCTCCAGTCTCACCTGAGTAATGCTGAAGGTTTGTATTCGTCATGAAGCTGATGGCAGTATTGAATGCCTGCATTGGCTCCATTGAAGGAATATTGTCGGGATTCCAAAGTGGAATAACCCCCTGCGTACAGAGCACTACAATTGCCCATATGAACCAAATTGCATTAATGACCAAAAGCGCGCGCAAGCTTTGCTTCCAGTTCATTTCTTGCTTTGAGTCGATCCCCGCAATGCGGTAGAAGAAGTCTTCTATCGGTGCAAAGAAATCGAAGAATGTCTTCTGACCGGCGAAAACCTTTGCAATGTACTTGCCGAGCGGATACGCCAGTGCAACCATCGCGAGAATGACGAGTATGATACTTAGGATATCCATATCAATATATTAAAATTTCTCAGGCTTAATGAGCACATAGCCGAGATAGATAAAAAGAATGATGCTGATAAAAAAGAGTGCGATGAACATGGCTTTATAGTCTGTCAAAGTTATCAATGCTCTTGAGGAAGAACCAAAAGAGGATCAGCCCAAGAAGGGATAGTAAAAAGAGTAGCAGAGTAGTCATTGTCTTACCTATTTTAATGATACAATAGGCAAATACCATACCAATAAAAATATGGCGATTACAGACTAATAGAAGGGTTTTAGTGGGAGGTAACCCTCTCAAAATGAGAGAGCTATATTATAATGATATGGTTATTCCAACCCGTACTCTTTAAGTTTGCGATAGAGTGTAGCTGTACTGATGCCGAGGAGTTTAGCAGCTTGTGTTTTGTTGTTTTCCGCTTGTTTTAGGACTCGGAGGATGTGATTTCGCTCTACTTCTTCGAGCGTATGGATGGCTGTGACATCTGTTGTTTTAGTTGGTGTTCGTATCTCATCAGGCAGTAGGTCAACCCCGAGCATTTCACCCGATGAAAGAAGAACTGCACGCTCAATAATGTTCTTAAGTTCACGGATATTGCCAGTCCATCGTTGACGCTTGAGCGATGTCCTGAACTCTTCGGTCATGCCAGAAATATTCTTCTGAAACTGTGCAGAGTAGAGCGCAACAAAATGGTGAGCAAGGAGGTCTATGTCATCAAGACGTTCGCGTAACGGAGGGAGGAAAATAGTAAATCCATTCAACCTATAATAGAGGTCTTCACGAAATCGTTTTTCATCGATAGCTTCGCGAAGATTGACGTTCGTAGCAGCAATGAAGCGCATATCAACTGCTCTGGGCTTTGTATCACCGAGACGCGTTATTGTCTTCGTTTCGATCGCCCGCAACAGCTTTGTTTGTGTCTCAGGCGTCATGTCACCTATCTCATCAAGAAATATCGTACCAGTATGAGCTTCCTCGAAGAGTCCTATCTTATCTTGCACTGCTCCGGTGAATGCGCCTTTCTTATGACCAAAGAGTTCTGACTCTTGCAAGTCCCGAGGTATTGCACTGCAATTAATAGCAACGAATGGTTTTTCACGCCGCTTTGATGAGCGGTGAATTGCTTCGGCAAATAATTCTTTTCCTGTGCCTGTCTCACCAAGGAGCAAAACCGTTGTATCTGTCGGAGCTACTTTTTTTGCAAGCTCAATAGAACGGGAGATCGCTTCCGATTTTCCTATAAGCTTTGAGAATTCGACTTTCGAATCAATGCGCTGCTGAAGCTCACGAACCTGGCGGCGCAGGTCTGCCTTCTCCGCTGCTTTCTCAACTGTAAGTATTATTCTATCGTCTTCATCACCCTTTGTGATGTAATCGAATGCTCCATTTCGCATAGCAGCAACACCACCCTCAATAGTGCCGTATGCAGTAATAACAATAAACTCTGTTTCAGGGTATTTCGCTTTGAGTTCGGCAACAAGCTCAACGCCATTCGCGTCAGGGAGGATTACGTCAGTGACAACAACGGGGATGCGCTCCTGAGCAAGGGTTTCTCTTGCTTGTGATGCAGTCGCGGCTTCAAATACTTGATACCCCTCTAATCGAAGGATACGTGAAAGCAGATCTCGTAGCGAAGCCTCATCATCTATAATTAGAACTGATAGCATTGTCAATATTATTGACGAGTATCCCTCATAGCTCATTAATAAAAAGCCCGTTATGAAAAGCGCTTATGTAGGGAAGCACCAGCATAACGGGACTAATATTGTTCTTTGAAATGCTCAAAGTTTGTTGCCTCGCCAGGATTCGAACCTGGAACCTGCTGATCCAGAATCAGATGCCATACCATTAGGCCACGAGGCAATGTCTTTTTTGATGAGTCCACACAACGTGCGTTCTCGCTATCGAGTTTCCGGCGAACCGGTTTATGCGTGTTGCATTTCACTCATGGGGACTGACTTCCCCGCTTGGCCATTCATCGAATTTGCCGATTGCTTTGCGATGCGCTCTAATCGGAGTGATCGTGTACGCTTCTTAGAAGATACCAAACCGAGAAAATAGCTATTGAAGATATAGCTCCAAAATCCGCTTTGATTGAGCGATGGGTGGATCAAATGTTCTATCTTCTTATGAGCGGCAGGTGTCTCACTCCAGTGGATACTTGCACGCTGATGATGGATCGTGTGATAGCCGTTATTGAAGAGAAATTGATTTGTCAGCCCCAAGAAATTCCGCGAATGACTCCACTCTGATTCTTCATCGGCATGGACGTGCTGCACATAGTTGAAGATCATAATACTGTAAAGAGCAACCTGCTGCGGAACAACAACATAGAGCAATGCTTTTCTCCAATCGAGGATAAGCATGATAGCAAGGAATGCACCGAGCGCTACATACTGCAAAGAATAGAGCCAAAAATCAGTGCGGTTCGTGCTCCAAAGCTCCTTGAGGTAATTCCGTATGGGTGTCTGCTGGAAATAGCTGCTGATAGGAGGATACGTTACAAGTGTCTTGAGGTTATTTGCTTCGCTGTAACGATACGTGATCGTAAAATCACCTTCTTTATTATTGAGTTTATGGTGATTCTTATTATGCGTCGGAATCCAGCCAAATGCAGGGAAGCCGTAAAAAAGCGTCAGCCAATAATCGGTCAGTGTATTAAGCACTTTATTCGTCCAGATCGAGACGTGATTATGGTTATGAGCGATAACTGCAGTAGCGATAGCAAGATACAAGCTAAGGACAAAAAGAAAGATATTGAAGCTTTCGAGATTCCATTGGAGGATAAGCACCGCTGTGGTGACTATCATATAGATGACGGTGCGGATATCCGCTTTATATTTAAGCATAATAGAGCAGTAATTACTTGAGACCGCATGGTTTATTAAGACTCATACGGGGCACGTTCATATAGCTGAAAAAGCCACACAATGCCTCAATTTGAGGCATTTTATAAAACATAGTTGCTCTGGGTGTCGTTTCTCAAAAGAAACTATACGAGTGCCTTGCTATAAAATTTCCGGATATATTCAATGAGCATTCGTTCGCTCGTGAAGTTGGGGATGACCGATGCCATTGACTCCTTTGCGACCTTTATCCAGCCATGCGGAATATCGGTAAGCTCACGATGATAGTAGAGAGGTACTATCTCTTTCTCAAGTGTTTGGTATATTGCTTCAACATCAACGGCATCCTGTTCTGCGGGAGTTGCATCTTCAGGCGAATCTATTGCCCAACCGTTATTATTGTTGTACCCTTCTATCCACCATCCGTCAAGTACAGAAAAATTCGGGACGCCGTTTATGGCAGCTTTCATACCGCTTGTGCCCGATGCTTCGAGCGGCTTGCGTGGTGTGTTAAGCCAAAGATCAACACCCTGTACAAGATACTTTGCAGAGTGCATGGAATAATTCTCAAGGAAATATATTTTTCCTGTGAAGAGCGGGTCGTTCGCATAGTCCCAAATAGTACGGATGAGTGCTTGTCCTTCCTTATCAGCCGGATGTGCTTTTCCGCTGAAGAGCAATTGCACTGGCATGTTCTCACCATTAAGGATCCTCGCAAGGCGATCAGGATCGGAAAAAAGCAGTGTCGCGCGTTTATAGGTTGCAAAGCGACGTGCAAAGCCAATTGTGAATGCACGTGAATCAAAGAGTGCACCCCGGACAACAAGTTCTCTATCATTAACACCTACGTACTGCTCGCGAAGTGTTGCAAGAATAAGCCCCTGAAGATCTTGATTTAATTCCTGACGGATCTTCCAGAACAATTCATCCGGTATCTGATGTATCTGCTTCCAGTATTCAACATCCGTGAGGTTCTTCTTCCATGCGCCGTGTAATGAAGAAGTGAAAAGCTCGTTCCACTCTGGTGCGAGCCATGTTGGGATATGTACACCATTGGTCACAGAGCCGATATTATCGTACTCCTTCCACATTGAGCGGGTTACCTCTTCATGCTTTTTACTGACTGCATTTCGGTACAATGTCATATTCATCGCAAGCGATGTCATATTGAACGCATCGCCCCACACCTCTTCGTGCTGACCCAAAAGCAAGAAATCCTCTTTTGAAATTCCTATTTCTTCGATCGTCTTTGCAAAGTATTCAGTAATAAGATCAAATGAAAACGCATCGTGTCCTGCAGGTACAGGAGTGTGCGTAGTAAAGATGCTCGTTTTCTTTATCATTCTAACGGCATCAATAAGCGGAATACCTTTTTGCATTTCAAGACGCAAACGTTCGATGAATATGAACGCGGCATGGCCTTCATTCGCATGCCAGACGTCAGGTACAATGCCAAGCGCAGCAAGTGTTTTCACACCACCAATACCTAACGCTATTTCCTGACGTAAGCGATAGACCTTATCACCGCCATAAAGTCGTTTTGTTATTTCTCTATCATCAGGTGCATTGAGATCAAGATCCGAATCCATCAAATAGATCGTCGTACGACCAACCTTCACTCGCCATATCTGCAGATGTAGGTCTTGAGGCTCGTTATCAAGGCGTAGAGAAATCACAAGCGGCGAGCCATCAGGAAGAAATACCTGCTGAACAGGTGAATTCGGGAAATCAAGATTGCGATATTCCGTGACCTGTGAACCGTCGCTATCAATATGCTGCTCAAAGTATCCATACGGATAAAGAAAGCCGATCGCGACAAGCGGCAGACCAAGATCACCTGCGGTCTTCACATGATCACCGGCAAGAATACCAAGCCCGCCGGAGTATATAGGTAAACTCGCATGGAGCCCATATTCCGCAGAAAAATATGCGATCGTTTTGCCTAAAAATTCTTTGTGATTTGTAAGAGTAAAGGTCTCTGTCGTTGCATGTTCTTGCTCATAGATATCCATGACCCTGTCATAGTAGGCAAGGAATGTAGGATTTTCTGCAAGAAGTGCAAATCGTGCTTGTGATACAGTCCGAAGCTGCTCGATAGGATTATGCTCTGTATCATGCCAGTGGCTTCGGGAGATCATCTTAAAAAGAGAACGCGCCTCAGCACTTGATGCCCACCAAAGGTCGGTGGCAAGTTCGGCAAGTCCGGCAATGCGTTGGGGTAAGCGTTGTTGTATCTCTTGAAGTTCAGCCATGGGGTTCGTAAACACTCCCCGGGGCAAACTTGTCAATTATTTTTTTTATGAAGTTTGTGTTATGTTGGGATGAAAAATACGAATTGGCTCGGCGAACAAGTACCCCTTACAAATGTAAATCTTTACTACGAGAAACACGGCAGTGGTCAGCCGCTTATCTGTCTCCATAATTTTTCAGCGAACGGGCGTTCCCGTTTTACACCGATGCTACCGATTCTTACTAAACGGTTTACTTGCTATCTCGTTGACCTTCGCGCACACGGACGTTCGGATAACCCGACAGGCATCTGGACACATGAAGAATCTGCAAAAGATATCATTGAGCTATGCGAGAAACTACATATCGAAAATGCATACTTCTTGGGTACAAGTTCTGGAGGAATGACACTTTTGAAAGTTGTTAGGATGAAACCAGAACTTGTCCAAGCGATGGTCATTGATTCGGCAACGATACGAGTACCCGAGACTTCAAGAAAATTTTATAGACGTCCTGATCTCTTAAAGCCGAGCATTGTAAAACTTTATGAAGAAGCAAATGAGATATATGGCAAAGAGTATTGGCGATATTTGGCACAAACATTTTATGACTTTCGCCTGCCAGAATGCGATGTAAATATCAAGGCAGAGTTACTTCAGGATATTTTGGCTCCGACCCTCATCATCTACGGTGACCGGGACGCTTTCTTTCCCGTTGATATAGCCATTGATATGAAACGAAATATACCGAACTCCTCGCTATCTATCTTTCCAAACACGGGTCATATCGTTGCTGAGTTCTATCCTGAACGGGTTGCAGAGATGGCGGTAGATTTTCTTACAAAACAAAAGCGCGCCTAAATGGGCGCGCTTTCTCATCCGAGGAATAAGGCAAAAATCTATCTGCCGAGGAAAAACGTGTAGCACAGTCCGCCCTGGAGCGTACCGACAGGGTAGGTCATTTCTGTACCATCAAGTTTTTTTTCATTCTTGATAGCACTCGTGAGTCCGTATGCTGCCTGAACGAAAAAATTCAACTCGCTCGTAGTGCTTTGCGTGATTGGGATGAGTCCACCAATGCGAAAATCAATAACTGTTCCGAGATCATCGTTATCAATATCAGTTTCAGATGACCCTTCAATTGGCTTTGTGACTTTATAGCTCGCTGTTGCAGCATTCGGCATATTGATATCAACTCCAATCATGAATGCACCAAACTTTATACCCGGCTGAATGGAGATATACGTGAGGTTAGCTGTGGTTTCACCAAACTCAGCACTTTCTTCATTGCGGAAATAAATGGGGCGGCTTTGATAGCCGAGACCGAGAGTAATGCCAAATGTTTTAGAAAGTTCAAATGTCCCAATTGCGCCGGCTGTGTATGCAAACTGCATACCGGTTTTCAATCCTTCAGGGACATCTCCGGTAAACACAGCTGCTCCTGCAGTAAAGAACGGTCCAACACCAAAGAATGGCTTAAATGGAGCTGCAGTGGTTGTCGGAGTGGCATCGGTCCCTTGAGCAAAACCTTTGCTTGATATACATAGCATGAGCGCAACGAGCGCAAGAGAAATCAGTGATGTGAGCTTTTTCATATACAATTAGAAAAGAAAGAAATTTGTAGTAAAATGTGTGTAACACCCGAGTACAAATATATGAAAT
>DATDEW010000134.1:0-5057 GCA_036522935.1 Kapaibacterium sp. (SeqCode) | reverse complement strand
CCAAGTTTGATCCCTATCTTATCACTTGCGGATATCAGAGCGCCAGCTTTAATTTTCCAGGCAAGTCTGCCTACCGTTTCAAAATTATCACCAGGTGTGACGATAGCCATACCAAGCCCACCGCCAAAAAACATAGAGACTTTTTCTTTAATTTTTGAATATCTGTTGCCTTCGATCATAATGTAGCTGATAGCAAGATCGCCACTTTCCGAGGTGAGTCCGCCGGAAGTGTATGCACTGGTTGATTGATATTGGTATGATAACTCTACTGATACACCGCGTTGTAAATTGAATTCCAATGAACCGCCAAGTAGCGGTGATTCGTCAATATGACCATAACCGTACTGGAGTGTGACGTCATCTCCGAATAGGTACCCGCCATACACATTGACAGCCATATCCTGCGCCTTGAGAGTTGTAGCAGCGATAATGATGCATAGTACAAGTAGATATTTTTTCATAAGCGTTTTCTCTTGTTGTAATAGTGATATACTGACCACGAAAATACAACATTTCTGCACGTTGTGTCCTATATTATTCGTATTTTATGCACGTCAAAATATCAACTCGTGTACGTAGCATAGATAGAGGAATGACCAAAAACAGACTTGAAGCATTCAGCGATGGCGTTTTAGCCATCATTATTACCATTATGGTACTTGAGTTACGGGTGCCTCATGGCGCTGAGCTAGAGTCTCTATCACCGCTTTTACCTGTATTTGCAAGTTATGTGATGAGCTTTATTTATCTTGGTATCTATTGGAACAACCATCACCACCTCTTACAGGCAGTGAGGTACGTGAACGGTAAAGTACTGTGGGCTAATCTACACTTGCTGTTTTGGCTTTCACTTATTCCGTTTGTTACCTCATGGATGGGTGAGAATTCCTTCGCTGAAGTACCGGTATCATTGTATGGGGTTGCACTGTTAATCTCAGCAATTGCATATAGCATTCTTGTGAGAGTTCTTATTACTTCACACGAAGAAAATCATACACTCCGCGAAGCGATAGGAAGTGATAGAAAAGGGAAACTCTCAATTGCACTATATCTGATAGGAATAGCCCTTTCATTTGTACATCCGCTCTTAGCATGTTCGATATACATACTTGTCGCTTTGATATGGCTTGTTCCTGATAAACGAATCGAATCAAAAGTCAGTTAAACCCTGACATGAAGATCTTATCACTCCACAATGCCAGTCTTATTCTTTTCCTTACACTTTGTCTGTCAACATGCGTATTTGCTCAGTCAAAGCAGCAAGTAACTTCTGCTCAACAAGGAATGGTATGGATACAAGGTGGAGAATTCACGCAAGGTTCTGATGCTGTTTATGCTCGCCCGGAAGAAGGTCCCACTCATAAAGTTCAGGTCAGTGGATTCTATATAGATATTACGGAAGTAACGAATAGGCAGTTCGCCGAATTTGTCAGCGCAACGGGATATATCACAACAGCAGAACGTGCACCGACGATGGAAGAGATCATGAGCCAGCTTCCGCCGGGTTCACCAAAACCGGATTCAGCTTTGCTTATCCCCGGATCGATGGTCTTTAAAATGAGTGACTCGCGTCTGAGATCAGATGATTATTCACAATGGTGGTTTTGGGTGCCTGGTGCAAGTTGGCGGCATCCCGAAGGCCCCGGTACTGATATTGTCGGCAAAGAGAAGCATCCTGTTGTGCAAGTCAGTTGGGACGATGCGGTTGCGTATGCCACATGGGCAGGGAAGAGATTGCCAACTGAAGCAGAGTGGGAATACGCCGCGCGTGGCGGACTCAAGAACAAAAAGTTTTCATGGGGGGATCAAGAACCCGAAGGGAGGAAACAACAAGCAAACATCTGGCATGGCTCTTTTCCTGATTCAAATTCCTCTGATGATGGATATGTTTTTACTGCACCCGTAAAGACATATCCACCGAACAAATTTGGTCTCTATGATATGGCAGGAAATGTATGGGAGTGGTGTAACGATTGGTTTGATGATGAGTATTATAAGTCACTCTCAGGAAAAGTTACCGTTGATCCGCAAGGTTCAGATCATAGCTATGACAGAGCAGAACCATATACTACAAAACGCATTCAAAAAGGCGGCTCGTTCTTATGTCATATCTCGTATTGCGAACGCTACCGTCCTTCCGCACGACAACAATCAACACATGATTCAGGTATGTCGCATGTAGGATTTAGGTGTGTAAAAGATAAGTAATTTATTTGGATTTCCCGGATTAATGTTGTATGTTTGCAGTGGATGTTGCCTTATGAAGATATTGAGCGCAATGATCCATAGGATATTACCATATTTTCACTAACACAATATTATATCATGAAAAAGCTCATTCTGTTTATCTCATTGATGATGGCCGGGACAGTAAGTGCCCAAGAAGTAGGTATACGATGGGGGGATGTCCTCGGCAATGATTTTGCCATTGATGCGGTCTTTAGTCTTGCTGAGTTCAGTCGTGTTCATGCCGACGTCTCCTTCGGCAACGGGGTCGGTGTTGAAGCCATTTGGGATTTCTTATACCGTCCTTTGGGTGAGTCGTTTAATTGGTATGTCGGTGTAGGACCATCAGTTCTCATAGATGATCCATTCTGGCTTGGTTTCAGTGGTGAAGTCGGACTTGAATATCATTTTGACGGCGCACCGATCGCTATTGGAGCAGATTGGAGACCAACATTCTGGGTCATCGAAGATACCGACTTCCATGCCGGTGGCTTCGGAATAAACGCACGCTATGTGTTTAAATAGATTTGACACTGTTGCTTTTATATAAACTAAACGACAGATATAATTTCTTCATCAAGGGCAATATTGAGATACAATCTTGCCCTGATTATTTAGGGCAGTGTCTAATCCATAGTTGTAGTGTATTATGGTTCATCAAGTAAGATCAAAGTTAAATAATTTTTACTTATTGTTATCCTTATAGTTTTACCCGTATCTTTGCGGTATATCACTGCTGTTTTTTTTCTCCCCGGATAAAGTTCTTCAAAATGTATACCAACTAACAAGAAGATGTTTGTATGTCAAAACTAAATCGAATGATAGCCCTCCTTGGGTTAATGTGTCTGTATGTATCCGCTATCGCACAAGATAAAAAGCCGAATATAGTCATCATTTGGGGTGATGATATTGGGCAGTTCAATGTAAGCGCATATAATATGGGGATGATGGGGTATAAAACTCCCAACATTGATCAGGTTGCCAAAGAGGGCGCCGTGTTCACCGATTGGTATGGCCAACAGAGTTGTACAGCAGGCCGTGCTGCATTTATAACGGGACAATCTCCGATTCGTACAGGTCTTACCAAAGTGGGCTTGCCCGGTGCACCTGAAGGTATGAAGAAAGAAGACCCGACGATCGCCACACTACTTAAAGCACAGGGGTATGTGACCGGCCAATTTGGCAAGAATCATCTTGGTGATCGCGACGATATGCTCCCGACCGCACACGGCTTTGATGAATTTTATGGTAACCTCTATCATCTGAATGCTGAAGAGGAGCCGGAGAACGTAGACTATCCAAAGGACCCGGAGTTCAAAAAGAGATTTGGTCCGCGCGGAGTCATCCATAGCTTCTCAGATGGCCGTATCGAAGATACCGGTCCACTCACGAGAAAGAGAATGGAAACCATTGATGATGAGGTAACTCTCAAAGCGATTGACTTCATCGATCGTGCTAAGAAAGCAGACAAGCCCATGTTCCTTTGGTATAACTCCACTCGTATGCATATTTTTACACATCTGAAAAAGGAGTCAGTGGGCAAAACCGGACTTGGAGTATATGCAGACGGCATGGTTGAACATGACGGTCATGTCGGGCAAATTCTTGCGAAGTTAAAAGAACTTGGTCTTGATGAGAATACCATTGTGATGTATTCAACTGATAACGGTTCTGAATCTTTCTCATGGCCTGATGGCGGATCAACTATGTTCCGCGGAGAGAAAGCAACACAATGGGAGGGGGGATACCGTGTACCTTGCATAATTCGTTGGCCTGGTGTTATCAAACCCGGTACTGTTATCAATGATATTGGATCTCATGAAGATATGCTTCCGACACTTCTTGCTGCAGCGGGTGATTCGAGCGTTAAGTCTCAACTCTTAAAAGGGTGGACATATGGAAACACTACATACAAGGTTCATATTGATGGGTATAACCTTTTGCCGGCTTTTAAGAGCGGTACTAACTGGCCACACAAGGAATTTATCTACTGGACAGATGACGGAAGCGTTGCAGCTCTCCGTTATGGTAACTGGAAAGCAACGTTTCTCCGTCAGGATGCACATGGTTTGCATGTCTGGCAAGAGCCGTTCACCAAACTCCGTGCTCCCATGCTGACGAATCTTCGGATGGATCCGTTCGAACTTGCGCATGAAATAGGTATGGATTATGAGCGTTGGTTCGCAGAGCACATGTATATGATAGCACCGGCAGCAGGGTATGTCGGGCAATGGCTGCAAAGCTTCCGCGAATTCCCTCCGCGTCAAAAACCCGGTTCCTTTAATCTCGACAACGTAATGGAAGCAGTGACGAAAACACATACAAATTGATCACTCTCTCTTTCTAGAGTTTTCAGTTTGGAAGATTGTACAAAAGATAGTATAGTTGAAAGAAGGGACATTGATGATTTTCTCTATGTACGTTTCTAATCTGGAGTATACAATATGAAAAAACTGGCAGCAGAATTCTTAGGGACATTTTGGCTTGTTCTTGGCGGATGTGGTAGTGCTGTACTTGCCGCCGCATTCCCGGATGTAGGAATAGGCCTCGTCGGAGTATCAATAGCGTTCGGACTCACTGTCCTTACGATAGCCTATGGGCTCGGACACATTTCCGGTGCCCATCTAAATCCCGCTGTTTCGGTTGGATTATGGATGGGTGGTCGGTTCGATAGTAAAGAGTTGCTTCCCTATATTGCCGCACAGGTAGCAGGCGGTATAGCGGCAGCTGGTGTGCTGTATATCATATCAACAGGAAATGGCAGTGCAATAGGCGACTTCGCAGCGAACGGTTACGCTGATCACTCACCCGGCGGCTATAACCTACTCTCT
>DATDEW010000133.1:0-7203 GCA_036522935.1 Kapaibacterium sp. (SeqCode) | reverse complement strand
AGCAAATGCTCCCTTTTTTATTGATGGATCAATAACTCCCACAGTTCTTCGTAAGGGATGATCTCAATTGGCTCAAGTACATTCTTGGCATCTCTAATTTGTAGAAGTTTCAGAAAGCGATCTGTCTTCTTTTTTACTTTTACCAGATCAAAGTCTTCTTTTACAAGAATGCGAAGCATCTTCATAAAATAGATCGTTCGTTTGTACCCGGGCTTGCCATTGAGGTAACGATAGAGATAATTGTCAAGTCCTTTATCGCAGCGAAGTATCTCCTCAAAATTTCTTTGCACGAGTGCCCGCATACATTCATAGAGCACGATAGTAATATTACTGCCAAGTTTGTCTTTTGATCGGAGCGGGAGCGAATGAGAGATCGGGGCGAGATGTGTTCCTCTATTCTTTTGCTCTAATGCTTCACGAAGGTTCATATACCCATCAAGAAGCATCCACTCTTCTTTCTGCATTGGTCGAGACTTACTATAGAGTTTTGATGAAAGAATGTCCTTAATAAGTTTTTGCGCATTGCGAAGATCAGGTATATTCAAATACGCAAGAAAACCAAATCTTTCGACAATAAGACGATTAAAGCTCTCGGCTGAAATTGAGTTACGCATTTCACCTAAAAGCCCGAGTGCATTCACATATTTACGTTGAAATATATATGCTTCGCAATCTGACACAAGAACTGATCCAATAAGTGAGTTCGGGGCTAATGCTTTCTTTTTCCGTAAGAATTTCAAAGCTTCCTTACACTCTGAGCTAATTTGTTCAAAATCGCCCTTCTGATCAAGGTATACAAGCCGCAGTTGAAAATAATGCGAGGGGATCACAAATGAATCTTTATAAAAGCTCAACGAACGTATCTCTTTTAATGAGAGTGATATCATTTTTAGAAGATCCGGTCGTTTTGCTAAGGAACTCACATGCGGGATCACACATCTCTGATAGAGCTCTTGAGCGCGATATTCCTGACGGAGTATCTCTGTGATCGTTTTGAGATGTGAGTTAGCCATTTCAAATTTCTTTTTTTCATCAGTGAACCAATAGTGTGTGCGCATAAATTCAGTACACACGAGGTCTACGTCATAGAGGTAATATTCACGGGCTTCTTTTGCACATTTTTCAATGATCTTATTTGCGATATTTCGCGCACCAAACTCCATCAAGAGATTGGCTTCTATGTAGGAGCGAAACAACCTATGCTTACGTGTCTTTCTGGGATTTAACTCTTCAGTTATGATATCCCGCAAGAGTAATGTATTTAACGCCCTTTGTCTTAATTTAGACTTTAACTGATGAAAGGCATGCATGTCAAGGGACTCGCCATAGATATCTCGAGCAGCATCCTCGTCTGACAAATAATTATTTTTCTTTGTGTTTGTGTATAGCTTTGCAAGCAGAGACCCCTTGACCAGTTCTATTTTTTCAAGGGTAGGGTCTTCTCGTAAGTGCGGCGATGATAATATTGACAGGATCGATTTTAACTCGTTCATACTGCTACTAAAACGAAGTGGTAATACATATTATTTTATTGCAAATTACGAAAAAAATCACTTTTTCGGTCATAAAGCAGAAAAAAACGAGGAGAGATTTTGACCAAAAGTGAGGTTGTTTTTACATGAAGCATATACTATTTTCGTAGTAATTGCTTTGGTGACTAAACTAAGTTACTTCAATAATCCACAGCAAAAAAACATTGATATCATGACCGAGACACAAAACTATGCATTGATTCTTTACAGCATGAATCTGATCTCTGCCAATACTCCGTATTGGACAGCGCAGCTGTTTATGATCTATCTGCAGAATAAACCATCTGTAGACCTGATCTATAACGACGTGCCTACGAGAAATCAGATCATCCAAAAGAACATTGCTCACCTAGGCCCACTTTCACCGGATCAAATTGTAATAATGGATCCAGGTAATGAGTGGGGAGGCACGTAATACCCCCATGCCATGGGACACCTTCGTTTATTTTGTATTAAAGGGTTCTTCGTTTATTGCACATAAGAATTGTTTTGATTCGTACGGATAAAGCAACACCATCACACTAAAGTCCCCGTATTCTTGTATGGGAGCGGGGACTTTTTTTAAGAAGCACATACAAAGTTATGTTCGTTCGGGGTTCACGACTGGGGAGTATTACACTTCCTTAACAAGTAAATGTAGTTAGGAAAGTGAGTAAAGTGAACCCTAACGAATAAGATCTTTAGAGAATTATACTAGCATTCCAATTCTTCCTGAGCATCACAGCAGTATACAGGACTTCCTTAAACTCAGTATATTTTTAAAGAATGGTCTAAAAAGTGTGAATCATGTAACTAATTACATGAATAATGTAACAGAAATCACCTCCTTGTTACCTATTTTTGTAGCGAAGGACAACAATTCCTTTAAATATAGAATATACACAATTATATACAATGAATATTAAACGAATATTCGGTGCGTTGCTTACCCTTGCAGGGATAGTCGCATTGATCTATACAGCGGTTATATTTGCTGACACATCCGGTGGTGAGCGCGATATCAGAGCGCTCATCATTTATGGGGCACTCGGGTTCATCTTTTTCGTGACCGGTATCAGTCTGGTTCGGACAACAAAGGACGAAGCGTAAAGCTAAATATGCTTTGCAGTACTATTACTGCCCCTCATCATTTACTTCTTCGGGGGGAGCTTCATTATCTTTGACAACAAAGAGTTCTATCGTTGAGCCGAACTCCACAAGTTCACCTACTACAGGATATGTATCATAAATGCTGCCGATCGCAGCCTCGGGACGGCTATTAAAATTGGGTATTCCCGGTTTGAGACCAAGTCGCGTAATACGAAGTAACGCTTCGTCAAGTTTTAGCCCTATAAGTTCAGGTACAGCAACTCTGCCTGTTCGCGGACCTTGCGAGACGGTCAGGTTTACCATCTTCGATGCTAAAAGCGATGTGCCCGGTTTGGGGTATTGACTATAGACCACTCCGCTTGGTGTTGAATCGGCAAAAATATAATCCGTCTTCCCTATTGATAAATTCGAGCGGACGAGCATGATACGTGCATCGCTTAAATTCAAACCAACCAAGCTCGGTACTTTTACAACTTCCTTCCCTGCTGATACGATCAGATATACTTTACGTCCGGGTTTTGCTTCGTCCCCACCCTCAGGTGTTTGGCGGATAATAGTCCCTTCTTTTGCTTTTTCATCATATTGGACTTCGTACTTTACCGGCTCGAATCCTGCTTCTTCGACGGTCACCATTGCAGCTTCGATCTGCTTACCTACAACTTTGGGGACGGTGCCAACCTCACCTTTTTTGACATACAGCGGCATGATGACCAGATCCATCAGCAGGATCAGGGCAAAAAATGATAGCACACCAATGGCTAACCATTTGAGCCATTTCTTGCGTTTTTCTTGCTTTGTAAGGGGTTGTGGTGCCAAGTATCTGTGAAATTATAGCGTTATTGTAACATCCGAGCCAAGTAATAATTCACAAATTGAACACTCGGACGAAACGCAACGTTTTCAATTTCGTAGTAATACTAGTGATACCTCGTGCCAAATAAAGAGACATATCTTATAACTTTCCTCATTGTTGCGTCCCTGACATTCGGGATGCAATATTTTGTTTTCCGTCAACTTCGTCGGCTTATCCGACGTGACTTTCCTGCAAAGGCAGCAAAATGGATGCCTCGAGTAACATGGACGTTCGTTTTGATGAATATTCCTGTTGCATATCTCTTTTTTCGGCGACCTCTGAATTTTGATATTGCTGTTGTTACGCAGGTGATGCTCTATCCGTATACGATATGGCAATTCCTGATGATGATGTGGCTTGTGATACTGACTCCCATTGTCCTGATACGTATGATACGAAATAAGATGAGAACACGATGAATAAAGAACTTGAACAGATCATAGAAAGCGAAGCCAAGAATTCCTCTCTTCTATCAAGAAGGAAGTTTTTGCACATGGGTATTATTGGCACAAGCGTACTGGCAGCAAGCGGGTGTGTTGCGGGAATTGCAAATCGCAACAAGATAGATATTACCAGGAAGACAATTACGATCCCCAACCTCCCGCAGTCATTCAAAGGTACAACGATATCGCTTGCAAGTGACATACATTCCGGTCCTTACATGTCGGAAGAAGAATTGCGACATATCGTCAAGACGATCAACTCCCTTGGTTCAGACATGATACTCCTGCCGGGAGATTTTGTCACATCGAACCGTAATGAAGTCGAGGGTATCGCGGAAACCTTCCATGAGCTTTCAGCGCCTATGGGAGTATTCGCCACAACCGGCAATCATGAATATTATGTGGATGTCGATCTTGTTTGTGATGTTCTTGATGAGTCAAAGATCAAGGTTCTCCGAAACGACAATCATATTTTTGAGAAGAACGGCGAGAAGCTCTATCTCTTAGGCGTCGATGATATGGATGCTGATGGGATCAAAGGCCATCTTGACGGTAAAGAGTCCGAGCATGTCAGCGCTGTCTTTAAGGGTGTGCCTGATACTGCAGCGACGATACTCATGAACCATAAACCATACCGCTTCGACGAGTATTCACATATGAATGTCGGCTTAATGGTCTCCGGACATACACACGGCGGACAGATAGTTTTTGCGCGTGTCTTTGATACGACACTCTCGTTCAGCCGCGTTGCATCGAAGTATGTTGAAGGTCTTTATACACATGAGAATGACAAACGTATATCACAGATGTATGTCTCTCGCGGACTTGGCACAGTAGCCCTACCGATGCGTTTTAACTGCCCTCCGGAGATAACGCAGATAACGCTTGCGTAATAAAAAAGTCTTTTCTATGTGCCCTACCTCCCATTTAGTAACTTCGGCACGGTTTTAGCATAGGTATCTATACGTGTATAGTCCTAACGCATGTAACATTGTGTCAAATTATAGCGTAGCTTAAGGAAGAAGGAGAGACGAACCCCGGCCATATTGCTACTATAGTATTGTTAACTAACCGAAGGAGCATTAGCTATGTGGAAGCAAGATTATTACCCACCATTTGAGGATTCAGACTATTTAGGTGCGAGCCATAATTGGCGTTATGGCTTTAGCATGACCTTAGTTGCAATGATAGCCGGACTCGCATTTGCATACCATATCATTGATGCGAATGATGGTTTTAATCGTCCGTTCGGTGAGCCTGCAAAAGAGATGCGAGGTAGTACACTCTTAACAAACTCCTCTAGCGTTTCTTCAACAGTGCCAACGGTACAAGATGCCATCGCGGTGAAAGGGTTTGATATATTCAAAGCCGTAAAGAATATTGCAGAAAAAGAAAAGGTAAGGTCTATACAACAGGCAAAACAACCTGCTGTGGTCAAAAAAGAGGAGGCTCCGGTTGAGCTTCCACCGATACAAGAACCGGTCACAGCTCCGCGGATAACACCGTAAAGATTCGCCAAAGTAAGGGTCAAATACCTGACCCTTACTTCCCGTAGTAGATAAACTTCCGTGCTTCGGTGCGTATTATTCCGTCGTTGCCTTTATGTGAAATGCGCGCTACATACGAACCATTAGGCAACCCGCGAAGATCGGCTGTGAGTACATTATCCAGCAATGTATAAGTAGGTGTGACCTGTTGGCCCATAACAGTAAAAAATTGTACATCCGTTACTTGTTCTGAGTCACCAACAAAGAACTGCACATTATCAGAGCTTGGGTTGGGGTACGCGTGTGCAAAGTTGCTTCCACCTTTGCCACTCTCTATAGAGGATGTTGATGATTCCAACATAACGATCCAATGATCGATCCTGTGAAATTCGTCTGAATTATTACCGACTACATCGCCGTCTTTAGAGTATGTCCGGCCTGATACGATGTACTGACCCGGGCGGACTTCTAAGATAGAATTACCCTCATCATGATCAGTGCCGCCTAATGACTTCTGCCATTGTAATGTACCGGTTGAAGTAACTTTACCGCACCAAATATCTTCCATATTATCAGTACCTGGTATACCATGATTGCCTGTTACATCACCATCCTTTGAAGCAGATACCCCTGTAAAAAGATACCCTCCATCTGATGCTGGACTTATAGATGTCCCCCACTCGCTGCCGCTGCCTCCGTAAGATTTTTCCCACATCGTTTTACCGAGTGTATCTATCTGCATTATCCAAAGATCACCTTTATTGACCAATGGATCGTAATCATTATCTTTCATTCCGGTAAAGATATACCCACTATCGGATGCAAAGATGATCGAGTTGACTTGGTCATTGTACTGACCACCATAGATCTTATGCCACATAAAACCACCGTTCGATGATAGTTTAACTACATAAGCGTCACTTGCCCCGTAATTTATAAACCCCTCATCGTCTGAATTGGTGTACCCGCCAATTAAAAAAGAACCATCAGGGGTTTCAATAATAGAATTTCCCATTTCAGCACCGTTGCCTCCTGCACAGTACTGCCAGTCAATCTTACCTGAAGGATCAAGTTTTACAACCCAAGCATCTTCGTATTTTATCGAAGACCCCCTCGACGGATGATTTCCTTTTACATCACCATCGTTTGACTTAGTATATCCTGTAAAGACATACCCACCGTCAGATGATTGAATGATAGATGTTGCATATTCACTCTTGATTCCTCCATAACAGTTTTGCCATTGAAGATTTCCGACTGAATCTATTTTTATTATGTACGCATCCTCTCTGACGAAAACACCTGTATCACTATGGTAATTTGGAAGTTCATGTGAAACTGTATATCCGGCAATTATATACCCCTTATCTTTAGTTGGAAAAATACTGTAAGCAAAATCTGTCCATGAACCACCGTAGCATTTCTGCCAAATAATAGTACCAACTGAATCAATTTTTACTATCCATATATCCACAGACCCATATATTTCTGAATTGACATCACCGCCATTAGAATCTGCATGGGAGATAAATACAAAACTCCCATCTTTGTTGTGAAGTAATGCACTCATTAGAGGAAAGTTATCTTCGTCGCGATGGCTTCCATACGGACGCTGCCATTCTATTGATGGAGAAGTTTGTGCATAGCTATTCTCCATCCTGATAAGAAGTAGAATTACTATATAGAATACATATATACTTAGCCCCTTGAAAACTGATAAGAAGTTCATGGAGTACTACACGTAAAATAATGAATAAACGGCATAGTCCACACCATTTTGGTATAGACTATGCCCGCAC
>DATDEW010000132.1:0-2756 GCA_036522935.1 Kapaibacterium sp. (SeqCode) | reverse complement strand
TATCCACGGAGAGTTCATCTCTGCTGTAACAGAGTTAAATGATGTAACAAAGCCCATCATCTCGCTTCGAATGAAAACGACGTTGTCTATAGATAGGGCGACTGCGATCACGTTAGATACATTCTCTATCAATGGAGGCATGCCTCTTCCGCTATGCGTTACTCCTCAATCAGTCTTCTCGCTTAGTGATACGTGTGGTGACAGCGTCCTTTCGGAGTTTATGCGAAGCGGAAAGATCCCGACCATTATATCGGTCCGCCCGAACCCGCTTACGGGCAGTACACTTGAAGTAACGATCAACTCACCGCAAGAAACATCACTACGTTTTGAAATAGTAGATATCAACGGTACAACCATAGGGACTCACGGCAATGTGCCCATGACCTTCACAAAAGGCGAACACACGATAAAGCTCAATGTGAATAGCTTACAGACTGGTACATACTACGTCCGTCTGAGCGATGGCAATGGATCAGTGCAGGTAAAAAAGTTACAGTAGCACAATCGTCCCGATTGTGCAGGGTAAAAGAGAATGGATGGGGAATGGGAAAATAGGAGGGGCTGCCCCACTGGCTTACTTGAACATTACTGCCATCTTTTCGGCTTCGCCGAAGAGGGAGTATGCTTTCTGGAATTGCTTATCTACTTTTAGTAAGAGCGCCGCTTTGGTGTTGTTGCCGAAGAGCTGTCTGCCGATCTCACCACGAAGCATAACATCGATCCTTGTTTTATCCAGTTCATACTCGACTTCATCGATCTTTACTTTTTTCTCTTCAGCTTTCGCACGAACGAGTGCAAAAGCATTCATCGGCAACTTGAATCCGTCCGGAAAACTTTTATCAGTATATCTCGTCTTGATATCCGTCGCGCTTGCAGCAATGTACTCTGTTACATAATCCCACAGAATACTTGAGGAAAGCAGACGCAATGTCGTCGATGTGACCGTATCCGACTTTACAATAAAATCAGGAGTGATGCCGCCGCCACCATAGATGGTTCTGCCTGTGGGTGTTGTAAATTTCGGACGAGTTGTATCGCCGCTTGCAAGATCAGCGGTATGAGTAAAGTTATCGGCTTCTTCATCCTTCACATCGGAGATTCCTTCTGTATATTGTGAGCCGCTATATGGGCGCTGGATGCTTCTGCCTGATGGAGTATAATACTTCGCGATCGTGAGTCGTACTGCGCTGCCATCACCAAGTGCGAACTGACGCTGGACAAGTCCTTTGCCGAATGTTGTTGTCCCGACAAGTGGAGCGCGGTCGAGGTCTTGCAATGCACCAGAAAGTATCTCGCTTGCTGAGGCACTGCCGCCATCAACAAGTACAACGAGTGGGAGCTTCTCGTACATATCGCCTGAACGGGAAACATCGTACTCATCAAAGACAGGCACTCTGCCTTTAGAATACACAATTGTTTTTTCACCGCCGATAAATTCATCAGCGATACGCACTGCTTGTTCCATAAATCCTCCGCCATTATTGCGAAGATCGAGCACAAGTTTTTTCATCCCCATTGAACGAAGTTCGGCGAGTGCTTTGCGGGTTTCTTCATGCGTCGTTGCAGAAAACTTGCCGAGTGCAAGGTAGCCGGTCTCGTTATCGATCATGGCTCGAGCGCTTACACTATGAAGAGGAATGATGTCACGTGTTATGCTGAATTCAAGCGGCTCAGATAGACCAAAACGTACGACCGTTATATCAACTCTTGTACCTTTGGGGCCGCGAAGTTTTTTGGAAATAGAATCTGCATCCCCTGCAACGGTCTCACCGCCAATTGCCACAATGCGGTCGCCTGATTGCAGACCAACACGTTCAGCAGGACCATCAGGCGCAATGCCGTCAACAATGATCGTATCCTTCTTGCCTTTTGTATATGTCAGCCCAACTCCCTGATAACTTCCGCCATATTCTTCATCGCTCTTCTCGACTGTTTTCGGAGGCATGTAAATAGAATGCGGGTCGAGCTTTGCAAGCAGACCAATGATAGCCGCATCGGCAAGTTCTTTTCCCTCGGGACGTTCGACGTAGTAACGCTTGATGAGTTCAAGCACGTCATTTATCTTATGCGTGCTTTCCATAGTGTTAAATTCACGTACACCAGTATAGCCGGACTGTGCCACGCTAAAACGTACCAAAGAAATGCTTAGGATGAGGGGGAGGCTAAACCAATATATGCGTCGAATCGTCATGTCAAGAAGTAGTCGGTTACCTATTTCTATACACAAACCATGCCGAAGTTGTTTCATCATTTCGATGAATTGGCATTAATGGAGAATTGGGGGCAGAAAAACTCTACTTCACCACTACAAAGCGTTGCGAGGCAACTTCGCCGTCGGCGTTCTGGAGGCGGAGGGTGTAGCTGCCGCCAGTGAGCTGCGGGAGATTGATGCGTGTGCTGGTTTCGGGTCCTTCGCTTGGCATGAGTTCAATCTTCATCGATTCATTACCAAGTTCGTTGGTGATGGTCATCGTGATCTTGGACGTACTGAAATAGCGAAGCTGGAGATAGTCTTTTGCAGGGTTAGGCGTCAGCGAATGAATCGAGAGTGTCGTACTCGCTTGACCACGAACACCGGATCTTGACATCGTACAACCGTGGAGTGTTGAATAGGTCTTGATACTATCTGAGTACGGCTCATTTACATCCGTCTTCCATTTTATAACAGCTGTATCTTTAGCATCGTACTCCGTCCCGCGATAGAAGACCTCAACATTATAGAACGAATTCTTATTGATATTCCGTGGTAACCCCAA
>DATDEW010000131.1:0-5505 GCA_036522935.1 Kapaibacterium sp. (SeqCode) | reverse complement strand
CTCACATCAAGTGACTCCTCATGCTCACCCTCAGACTGCACACCCATCTCCCGACGAAGCACCTCGCGACCGAGGATGTCGTGGAGGGTTATTGTGACGGGGGAGGGGGAAGAAGTACTGTAGTTAACTTTTATAAAGCCTGTTGAAGGATTTGGAAAAGATTTTGCTTTCTTTTCTTGAGGAGAATATTTAGATACTGAAAGTGGACTTCCAATCTTTGCAATGATTACATCAGGGTCAGATGAAACACTAAATAATCGCTCGCTATCAAAAAGTATAGAATCTCTGTAAAACCCAGCGACAATAATCTCATTCTTAACATTAGATGAAACAGATGCGAGAAAAACAGAATTGAAGGCTTGGGTAGGGATTGTTATTAAGAGCGACGTATTACCCAATTCATCAATTCTTGCAACAAACCCTGCAATACTATTGACCGTCTCTACTGTATCACTCATATTCCCGAATGATATATCTCTCCCACATCTTCCAGAGATAATAAATCGTCCAAGAGAATCAGCGCATACATCATAGCCGACATGATTTGCTCCGCTTCCAAAGTAAACATTCTTGAAGATACCATCCCTTGAATATATCGCAGTTAGCGTTGAAGGGGTAGATTTGTTTATATTAGGCGATGAGAATATAGAGTCGCTAATTACAATTGAATCTTGAAAATTAGCGAGTACACATACCGATGTACTGTTAGCGTCGATACTAACTATTTGACAGTTGTCTATTGTTTGCACCCAATCAGCGATACCTTGAGAAGTGATATGCACCAAACTAGTGTTGTTAAAACCACTTGATTTTATTGTGTCGTTGCCGATAGTTATTTCATAAAGTTTTCCAGAAATGTAGCATCCACCATGATGGTCCGGAGCAATCTGTCCAGTCCTAATATATCCATTGTTATCATCTAAGCTGCTCACCCATTCAGGTAAACCTTGAACGTTGATCTTAATAACAAAGAATGATTTATCATATAACTCAATACCATTGTAATTGAAATATTGGCCTAAACATCCTCCAGTGATGAAAATATTTTTTCCGTCACAGGCGATATCTGTTGGGAGGTCATCTTTATCGGATCCAAAACTAGTTGAAAAACGATGTTGACCTGCAGATGTAAATGATACAAGAAAGCCATCAACTTCTCCTCTACCTACAATAGTTGAGTCCCCTACATGTAAAGTACTCTCAAATCCTCCTGTGACAAAGACATTGTCATTACTGTCCACTACAACGCCCATTACAAAGTCCGGACCTTTAGCCCCAAAGGATTTTATCCAAAGAGGTTCTCCGTTAGATCCGTATTTAGCCAAGAACACATCAACTTCTTGGATTCCGGGTATCGCCATGACTTCTTCTCCATTAAACATAATGGTATCAGAGTAAAGACCGGCTACATATGAATTGCCTTTTGAATCGATAGCAACTTTACATCCATACAATTCAATATTACGTTCGATATCATCATCAATAGATGCACCAAGAGTTCTTGCCCACTCCCACTGTGAGTTTTGGCTGTATGTTGATGTAAAGAGAAAAATGAAAAGCGCGAGAAAGACCAGTTTCTTTTCCATAACACGAAATGATTTATTGGTGATGATTCAATTCCCAACAAATATACAAACTATTTCCCTTCCTTCCCCTCCAACACCAGCACACACTCGCCCTTTACATCTTCGGGGAATTTCTTTTCTATGGCTTCTAGTACTTCGGTGAGGGTGCCGCGGTAGAATGTTTCGTGGAGTTTGGTTATCTCGCGGGCGAGGGCGCATCCGCGCTCGGCGCCGCAGACCTCGATGAGTTCTTTGAGCAGTTTCTTTATGCGGTAGGGGGATTCATAGATGACCGATGTGCGCGCTTCGGCACTGACCTCGCGAAGCCGCGTCTGGCGTCCTTTCTTTTGCGGCAGAAAACCTTCGAAGACGAAACCGTTGGTGTCCAGTCCTGATGCCGAGAGCGCCGCAATCGCCGCGCATGCGCCGGGGATAGGCACGACCTCAACGCCAAGCGCAAGCGCTTCCTTTACGATAGCCCATGCGGGATCGGATATGCCCGGCGTGCCTGCGTCGGTAATGAGCGCGACCGTTGCGCCCGTTCGCAAATCCTCCGATAGCTCCGAAGCACGGCGTTTCTCGTTCTGCGAGTGATAGCTGACAAGGCGTCGCGGCTTAATGCCATGGCGCTCGAAGAGTATCCGCGCATGACGCGTATCCTCGCAAGCGATGATGTCCGCTTCCTGCATAAGCCGAATAGCGCGAAGCGTGATGTCTTCGAGATTGCCTATCGGTGTCGAGATCAAGTAGAGCATGAGGGCAGTCGTTAGTTTTTAGTCGTTAGCGAAGATTTAAACACAAAGGCACGAAGGGTACCCAAAGGTTCACGAAGTAAGACAACCGAATCGGATAGAAGTATGTTCTTAAAACAATGCTTAGATCATATATAGTATTACTTCTTGCACTTTTCGTTAGCTCCTGCTCAACTCATCGTACTGCGACGATGGGATGGGAGGGGGACAAGGTTCGGTTGAAGGTTGCACCGCCCGGCGGGGGGACACTTTTCTCGTCGCCTGCACTTACGTGTTTGACATGTAATGAGGTTGTCCCGACCTTCGCTGTTGATCTTGATGATAACGGCAGTTCGCTTTTTTATCTCGGCGAAGCTGATGAGCGTATTACGCACAGATTCAGGTTTTCTGCAGCAGGTATAGATACTGCGCTTCTTCTTCAACCGATATCACCCAAAGAAGCATCAGCTAAATATGAGCTTGAACAGCCGCTAATAGGGCGTATTGTCATATTAGATTTTTCACCGATGTATTCTAACCCTGATATGAAGCAGTCGATCGGTGCGCTTGAACGCCGCGACGAAGCGAATATCTTCGGCGAAGATGCAGTGTTCTTTCATGTACATCACCCAAAGTATAAACAACCGGTATATATACTCAGAAGTAACGGGATGCGAATAGGAGAGTAATGACTGTGCTGGGTTCTGTGTGCTGTGTATTCTTGACGAACGACGATTCACCAAATACGATTCACGACCATGAATAGACGTGACTTTATAAAACTTTCAGCTACAGCGCCGATCATTGGCGCTGCTTCGGGGAATATACTTGCTGCTGAGACAAAGCAGCCGATGATAAAACTTCCGAAGTTCGAGAATACGGAAAGCTACTGGGAAAAGGTCCGTGCGCAGTTTCCTATCACCAAGGAGTTACTCTACTTCAATAACGGCACGATGGGTCCCTCTCCAAAGTACGTCACCGATATTGTCACAAAGCAGATAGAGCACGTTGATGCAACTGCTGATTACGGATATGACGTGGAGGGGCTCCGCACGTCGATCGGTAAATTTATTAATGCAGATAAAGATGATATCGCCCTTACACATAATGTAAGCGAAGGAATATCCATCATTGCCGGCGGGCTTCAGCTGATGCCCGGTGACGAAGTAATACTTACCAACCAAGAGCATGGCGGTGGTGCAGTGCCATGGCTGGCAAGAGCGAAACGACATGGTATCGTCGTGAAGTTTTTCGATCTTGACCCTAGTATCTCGATAACACTTGATAATCTTCATAAAGCCAGATCAAAACGTACTCGTGTTATTGCAGTACCGCATATAACATGCACAACAGGGCATGTGCTTTCGCTCAGACGTATCGCCGATATTGCGCATTCAGCGAATGCATTATTCGTTGTTGATGGTGCCCATGCACCCGGGATGCTTCGTACTGATGTCAAACATATCGATTGCGATGCCTATGCAAGCTGCGGGCATAAGTGGATGCTGGGTCCGAAAGGCACTGGCTTCCTGTATATCTCGAAGAAGATGCGTGAACTTGTTGCGCCGAGCTGGGCAGGCGCAGAAGCAGATAAACATTGGGACTATAAAGGAGATCTCCAGTGGCTTGATACCGCATCGAAGTATGATTTTGGTACGCAAAGCTCATCGCTATTCACAGGGCTGAATGCGGCAATAGAGTGGCAGCAGCTTATAGGTATACCGAACATCGAGACTCGTGTGCAGGAGTTGTCTACCTATATGCGAGAAGGGCTTATCAAACTGATGCCGGGTAAGTTCGATTTCTTAACGCCGTATGCGTCATCATCGGGTATCACAACGATACGACTCCAGAACTCTGATAAGTATAAAGACTTTGCTTCTAGTTTGCAGACGAAGTACAAGATCCGCACTCGCATTGTCCCCGAAGGTGATCTGCAGGCCAACCGCTTCAGCGTCCATATTTATACATCAAAGAAAGATATAGATATTTTCTTGAAAGCAACCGAAGAAGTGTTAAAGAACGTATAGTAGGGCAGACTTTCAGTCTGCCCCCTCTATCGATAATCTACTTCGCTACTACAAACTGCTGATAGTGATTCTTCCCGTTGCTATTCATCCGTATGATATACGTCCCATTCGGAAGTGTGCTTGCATCGAAGGACGATTCGTATGTGCCGGATTCAAGATGTCCTTCTTCGACAAGTGCAATTGTTTTTCCAGAGACATCAATTACTTCTATCTGAATCTGCCCTCTTTCCTCTAAAGTGAATGGAATCGCGATCTTTGTCTGCGATGGATTGGGGTAGATAGTGCCAAGTGATGATGAAGAAACATCGTCGGATGTTTGCTTTACGGCTTCGGGTATAGATGGCTTGTCAAATAATTGAGAGCTACGAAAGACACCGCTTGCTTCTGTGCCAATATATAGCCGACCTTTATAATCTTGACAAATTGAGAATACGTTGTTCGTTGTTAATCCATCGTTGATCTGTTGCCAACTGCTTCCGATGATGGTGTCAAGCATAAACATGCCATTATCAGTCGCGGCGAACAGCAGTTCGTTTCTTGTCGAAATGAGTGCATTTATTCGTTTGGCGTTGAGATTTCCTGCACGTACTTGCCAAGAATTTCCGTAGTCCGATGACCAATAGACCCCAAGACTATCAACTAATGCAATTATATTTCCTTTCTCTGTGAAGCGTAGAGTTCTGACAGTGTCATTGTTGCCAATAATATTTGTTGATAGAGAAGACCATGTTAATCCTCTATTTGAAGAGTAATATATTACTCCGATACCTCCGGCAAATAGATCGCCACTTTTGCCCAAGGCCAAACAATACAGCTGACGGTTTGCTATGCCTGAATTGAGCTGGTCCCAGGTAAGCCCACCGTCGGTACTCCGAAAAATTCCTTCTCCATTAGTAGAGATAATTCTGTCACCATTCGGATAAATGGATATACCTGTAATGTCTTTTTGCGTTGGAGTCGACAACCCTGACCAGCTTACTCCATGGTCTGATGATGTGCGGATATACCCACCAACCCCTGTAATATAGATATTGCCTTTTGCATCTAGTCCTGATGAGAGAACATTTGCTACATGTGGAGTTTCAACATCATTAACAAAACTACAACCATGCCAAACGGTGGCATCATCAGGAGAATATGACAATGTGCCTTTTGTTTCTATCCCTACAACAATGTTGT
>DATDEW010000130.1:0-2196 GCA_036522935.1 Kapaibacterium sp. (SeqCode) | reverse complement strand
GCCGCCGCCTTCGGCTGCAGCATCGCTAATAGAAACAATATCACCTACTGTGCCGCCCATACGTTTTGCAAGGAACGATGCTTTTTCTCTTGCCATTAAAAGCGCATCTGCCATCGCATCTTCTTCTAACCCTTCGGCTTTTGTCGAAGCATAACTATCAACGGTAATATTCGTTGCTCCGACTGACGAGACAGCATCCATCGCTTTTGCAATAGATCGTATATCCATTACTGCCAACTCATAGATGGCAATATAGTTATACCCAATAAGCTTTGGTGGGCCGCCGGCTGTATTTGAATAGTCATAGGTAGGATTAAGTACATAGGTTCGCATCTTAATGCTCTCCGAAGGTACACCAACCTCTGCTGCCGCTTTACGCAGTTTCACCTCGAACTCCTCATTCTTTGCGAACGCACCCTGAACAGATTTATCCTGCATCGATGACGTAAGTGAGAGTATTACATGATCTGGCTTAACAACCGCAGACCCCGCACCCATAACAGTGATGGTGCGTTGAGCAAACGATGAGAGCGGCAACAGAATGACCGCGAGAGCTATGATGTTCCGTAAAGTTTTCATTGTATCTCTTTGAAAAATTGTACAACCGGAAAGTTACTGAACTTCTAACGCATAGCCCAAAAGAAAAATGCTCGTCATTTGGGGTGGACTCCCGAGTGTTTTTGTCGTCTGATCTTCTTTGGGCCGTACCATAACCACCCACCTGTTATTATCAACATCAATAAGGCACCACCCATAATAGATGTATATGAGAGTTTAAACTGGTCGTTTTTTGTATTGAAAAGCACATCAAGGATCGTGCCATCATGAATGTTTTCTATGATATCAGAACGGCGTCGGTCTATTTGCAACACTTTTCCGGTCATCCCATCGACCTGCACCTCCCAGTAGTCATCATCAAAGACAAACTTAACCATCCCTTTTTGGGGACGTGCATCAATACGTTCAAGTTTGGTCGAAAGTCCCGGAGAAATAGAATCATGTAAGGCTTTTATTGCAGCTCTCTGGAGACTATCCCACGAAAGCCAATTCTTGATATCAGAAGACTTTCCCTTCGAACTCTCGGGCAATATCAACCCGAATGAGTTCTTCTTCCAGCCAAGCATAAGACCTGAGAGCGAGACGATCAAAAAGAATATAAAAAGTATGATGGCTATTTGCCTATGGATACGTCGGAAGAAACGTAAAAAACGGGCAGACTTTTTGTGAGGAGTTTGTATCTCGGGCATGTTACGATAGAATTAATCTATCCCAAGCTTTTCTTCCTTCGGACCATGGCAACTATTGCAACTACCTGAGAAGATCGGACGAGACATGTGTTTTATCGGCTCGGCAACTCCCTCGGTACCAATAAGTGTAGGATAGAGACCGATAGAAAAGTCTATATTTTCAGTAGAATAAAAATTACCCAGGGCGTCTCCAAGTATTGTTGCGACTAGCTCACCTTGTCCTTTACGCTCAGTATAGAGTTTGATAACAGGATTTTTATATATCTTTGCACGTGCCTCATCTAAGACAGACCCCGACACAATAAAGATCGACTTTGCTGCACCACCTTTTTTGTGACAAGACATACAGTCATTGCCAAACTCGTGGCTTTTCTTTGTATTCGGCTTGCTCGTGACCTGAAGCTCTTCGGTCATGGTGAACGCACTCGCCACAAATACAGCAACAACGAGTCCAAGAATAAGTAAAAAAAGACTATATCTGTTCGTATTCATTATTGCTAAGATTTTACATTATAGATAAGATTGTAACGCAAGTCGATTCATCAATCCTTCGTGAATAAATATTCATTATTGAATTGAGTACGTAACAGTCACTGCCGCTGTAGCTTTCACTTCATTTGTGTTTATTTTTTCCATTGGATTTCTCCCGTCTTCCTTCACCGGCTCTGTGCCGGGCTGCACAACCTGTGTTAGCGAGACTACATCCCCAACGGCAACACCGATCTCTTGAGCCATCTTTATAGCTTTTCCCTTTGCATCAGCTATCGCATTCTTCATTGCCCTATCATTGACCTCTTCAAGTTGGCTCGAATGGAATGATTCAAGCACCAAATTTCCTACACCAAATGAAGTAAGCGCATCCATTGTCTTTGGCAGATTGTGTAATGGTGTGACCTTAACTTCATACAGACCGAAATAGGCATACCCCAAGAACTTCGGAGGACCTTCT
>DATDEW010000129.1:0-9592 GCA_036522935.1 Kapaibacterium sp. (SeqCode) | reverse complement strand
ATCACTACCGAAAAGTCTAGAGTCATTTAGATCACATCGTTCATTAGTAGAGTCATATGCAAGCATAGAGAATATAGAAGCGGTTCTAATTCAGGACAGTCGCGCTATGCGCATACTGCTCGAGCTATTCCGAGATGCACTTGATCTATACACACAAAAAAAAGAGCATTACAGCATTCTCGACTTTGACGATATGCTCTGGAAGACAAATGAATTACTTGAACGGCCAGAGATTCGGGTAGAGTTATCATCCCGCTACCGTTTTATTCTTGTAGATGAATATCAGGATACAGATGATCTGCAATTCGAGATCATCCGTTCATTGACTGCTAACTTTACTGCAAATAATCGTTTAATTATCGTCGGAGACCCTAAGCAATCCATATACGGATTCCGCAATGCAAATATTACACTCTTTAATAAGACGACTGACGAAATAGCCGACTCAACAAAACTGCCTGCTATTGAACTCAAAGAGAGCTTCCGTATGCTTGCTCATCCGATGACATTCATAAATAAACTCTTCTCCCGTGTTTTTGCAAGTGGAAAAGGTGAGATTGCCTATAACGAGCTTATCCTAGCACGAACTGAAACTGCAAAAGGTACGGTAGAAATACTTATCAAAAATACTGATTCATCAGCAAGGCCGTCAGAGGATGAGGAAAGTGAAGAAGATATTGAAGAAGGTGGTGAACCGGAGTCGGTCGCTGCGAAGATTCTGCAGATAGTCAAGAGCGAGAGCGATTATAAAGTCTATGAACGCGAACAAGAGCGAGACGTAACCTACCATGACATCGGTGTATTGCTACGCTCACGGACTCATCTCGAAAAGATAGAATCTGCTTTCCGCGCTCACAATATTCCATATGTTACGTATGGCGGTCGCGGATTCTATACAAGTCAAGAAATAAAGGATATTATTAACTATCTTGCATTTCTGGTTAATCCGTCCGATGATGTTGCACTCTTTGGGATATTACGTTCTCCGTACTTTAACATTTCCGATAGAGACCTCTTCCTCGTTTCAGCATCAACCGCAAAACCGAAGAGTCTTTCATTCTGGTCGAGATTCCAGTCATTTGCAACTACTAATGATGCTCCGTATCTCTTGAAGAGAGCTTATGAGCAGCTTCATCCTAATCTCGAGCTTGTCGGTAAGCTTACAAGTACGAATCTCATTGAGAAGATATATACGGAGACGATGATCTTTGGCATCTATGAACTCTATCCCGAAAGCGAGCAGAAACTCGCAAACTTGCGGAAATTCTCAGATCTCTCAATGTTATTTCACTCTTCGGGCTTTCAAAGCACATTCGATTTTCTTGAGCGCATTATGCTCCTTAGCGAGCGCGAAGAAGAAGAGGCACTTGCAAAATCATTGACACATGCAAATGCTGTCCATATAATGACCATTCACGGTTCGAAAGGACTTGAATTTCCTGTTGTCTTCCTTCCCTTCTTACAGCGAAGAATATCAAGCGGCGACGGGCGTAAGGACAGTGTAAAACTGGAACGTGGTGTCGGGATAAGTATCAATGACCCTGAAACAGAGAGTTCGTCGCCGCTTGCAGAGTATATTTCTCTCAAATCAAATGAACACGGACTTGAAGAGGAAAAGCGAATCTTCTACGTTGGTGCGACTCGTGCACGCGATCACTTAATACTTTCTGCAACAGTTAAAAAAGAAAGTATTCCAAATAACAGCTACCTAAAGTGGATATCAGATTCATTCGGTACAGACTTTACTAAGGATATTGCATTCACCGAGCTACTAAAACGTTATAATAGCTCGTCCCAGCGAACATCTGAACAGGTTGAGAACGTCATCGTACCTGTTGTAAGCGATATTCAAATTGTAGAGACACCGACGATTGAAACAATTGAGCGAGTTGCAGTACAACCGTCACTTGTTCATACTATCGAAATTCCTTATGAAGAAGGAATGACTCGGTATAGTCCTTCACAGCTTCTCGTCTATAAAGAGTGCCCGACAAAATATCACTTGCGGTTTAATCTTGGCATCCCGGAAGACCCACGCCTCTCATTTAATTTTGATGCTGCCGATTCTGCAGAGATGCTTCGTGGTACGGTCGTTGGTCAGCTTGTCCATGGTGTGTTACAGTATATTGATACTATCGCACCATCAGGAATACTCGACGAGGCTTTATTTACTTCTCACCTACACTCTTCAATTGAAGGTCTTGGGATGGAAGTTGAGAGTAGTCTTCAAAGATATTCAGAAAAGATTCATTCTCATGTTAGTACATTTGTCGATTCTGAATTTGGGAAGAAACTGCTCTCTGCGTCCCCATACTTCACCGAGTATGCGCTACGCGCAAAACTTAGCCAGATGCAGATGTTATCGGGCGTGATTGATAGACTCTATCAAGATACAGACGGCTGGCATATCCTTGACTATAAGACTGATCGGCTCATTAATAGTCCTGCAAAGGATGAGCGGTATCGTTTTCAACTAAAATTCTATGCGTACCTTATCAACAAACTCATTGATGTTGATACAGATATTCATGCTCACTTATTCTATACCAATTACGGTGTCACCAAGGACTTCGCTTTCACTCCGCTTGACCTTGCCGATATTGAATTGAATCTGACCGAGACAGTCTCACGTATACTAACTGATAAACACGCTACTTCCTTAGAGATGATCACGAAGAATCGCGATCACTGCAAAGAGTGTGCTTACTATAACGAGCAAAAGAATCTGTGTTTAGTTGAGGTTTAGAATCCGAAGGAGATACCTGCAAGGTATCCGAATTCTATAAGAGAGCGGAAAGTCGGACCATTATATGAGCTTTGACAATCGCTCAAAGGGCCAATGTATGGGAATCCCCAAAACCGAAGCGTAGCATTGATACCGATATCTATATCATCATTACGATAGACTGTATAACGTGCGCGAGTGAAAGCCGACACTTCAAATCCATTCCATGTGTCGCATGACTCAAAGACCTTTGTCTTATCTGCGGCAATATTTTCTACTGTTGCGACTGCCCCGCCTAATCCGTATGCAACACCAAGTCCCGCACCGAGGCGGAATGTGCCGTCGCTCAAGAGCGTCAGTATGCCTTCAAGACCAAGCGTAGTGATATAGAGCCGTTCAGATATATTCGCATTGTAGGTTGGGCTATTCGAGCCAGGGACATCATTCCAAAGCCCTTGTCTCGAACGCTCTTCGTTAACATGCTCAATCGTCATAGAAAGAGCATTGAGATAATCGGTAGCGACCTGATAGCGAAGATTAAAGATGATCGGGACTTTATAAAATCCCTGTACATTCCCCTCTGCAGTCATCACGGGGACTTGCCCGCCATAGGCAAACTGTACACTAATATCGCGTTTTGTGTGCTGTGCATTCGCTCCGCTTGCAAGGCATAGCGCGAAGAAAATGAAATACCGGAATATGCGTATGCCTATTCCGGTATTTTGAAAGACAACACTCTGAACGTTCATTCGTGAGTATTAATAGACTCTCTTTTTCGGTTGATACTTCGTGATGGTAACGGGGCGGTAATCAAGAGCTACCTTGCCGTTATCACCTTTATATGCGAACGTATGCTTCAAAAAATTTGCATCATCACGGTTCTCGTAGTCACCTCGTGCATGTGCGCCGCGTGACTCTTTACGCTCATTTGCACAGATAGAAACGATCTCTGCTGTATCAAGCAAGTTGCCAAGCTCGATCGCTTCGAGAACGTCAGTATTGAACTGTGCCCCCTTATCATCAATAGAGACGCGAGTAAAGCGCTCTTTGAGTTCGGCTATTTTATTAATAGCATGTTCCATACCATCACCTGTACGGAAGATACCGACATTGTTCTGCATCTCGTTTTGGAGTTCAGTGCGGATATCTGCACAGTTCTCGCCCTTGGGACGGTTCTTGAGCTCTTCAACGGTCTTGCGTGTCCATTCACCGGCATCCTTCTGAAGCGGAGCGAACTTTGCACCTGCATTTAAGAAATCTACGATCGCTTTACCGCCGCGACGACCGAATACGATAAGATCAAGGAGCGAATTCGTACCAAGACGATTTGCGCCGTGGACGCTTACGCAAGCGCATTCGCCTGCTGCATAAAAGCCTACTGTCGTCTCCCCTTTTGCATTCTTGAGTACTCGTCCGTCAATATCTGTCGGAATACCTCCCATTGCATAGTGCGCTGTTGGTTGGATCGGTACACCTTCAGTTGTCGGCTCTACACCAAGATATGTCCGTGCAAATCCCGTAATTTCAGGAAGCTTTTCGTTAATGATCTTTGCATCAAGGTGTGTAAGGTCGAGATGAACGTAGCTTGTACCATCAGAACCTTCAAAGCCGCGGCCCTCAAGAATTTCTGTCAAGATAGCACGGCTGACCATATCACGCGGAGCTAAGTCTTTTACTGTTGGCGCATACCGCTCCATGAAGCGTTCACCGTTCTTATTGCGAAGGATACCTCCCTCACCACGGGCTGCTTCGGAGACGAGAATACCGAGTTTCCATAAACCCGTTGGATGGAATTGCATGAACTCCATATCTTCGAGTGGAATACCTTTGTTGTAGGAAAGAATAAATCCGTCGCCTGTTCCTACATGAGCATTCGATGTGATACGCCAGATACGTCCGTCGCCGCCAGTGGCGAACATGACGGCCTTAGCATGGAAGATATGTATTTCGCCCGATAGGATATCAATGGCAACGACGCCTGAGCAAACTCCATCTTCATAAATAAGCTCTGTGACGAAGTACTCACTAAAGAAATTGACGCGATTCTTGATGCAGTTCTCGTAGAGAGTATGGAGCATAACGTGTCCTGTGCGGTCTGCCGAATAGCAGGCACGTTTGACAGGGATACGCTTGGAATCCGGGTCGTTTCTATCAACCGGCTTTGTATGGCCGCCGAAGGGACGCTGGGCGATCTTGCCTTCTTCTGTACGGCTAAAGGGCATTCCCATGTGCTCAAGCTCTATAATGGCGCGTGGTGCATCATTGCACATGACTTCGATAGCGTCTTGGTCACCAAGGTAATCAGACCCTTTTACGGTATCAAAGGCATGCCATTCCGGTGTATCTTCTTCAAGGTTGCCAAGCGCGGCACATACACCACCCTGTGCTGCACCCGTATGGGAGCGGAGCGGATGAACCTTAGTAAGAACGGCACAGGAGAATCCTTCAGGTACCTCAACAGCTGCACGAAGCCCTGCTCCGCCTGCACCTACGATAACAACGTCAAATTGATGAATCATGCTAAACTTGCTCTAAAATGCAAAAATACGGAAGTTATTGCCGACTTTTCTTATTTTTGAATCAACAGCTTTGTGTTCACTTATGTATAGTAAATTTAGCAAAATTCTCGTATTTCTTTCGATAATTACAACTACTGTCATGGCAAAAGACTCCATCAATAAACTTTGGAATTATAGCGACCCAAAAGCAACCGAAATACGCTTCCGCGCTCGTTTGGCAGAAGAGGAAAAGGAGAACTCATCCCTTGCCGATCGTATGGAGATCCTGACACAGATCGCCAGATCCGAGGGCTTGCAGCAGAAGTTTGATGAGGCGCATAAGACACTTGATATAGTTGAAGGGTACTTGCCTTCGCTTGGTTCGACTCTTGTTGAGACGCGCTACCATCTGGAGCGAGGCCGTGCATTCAATTCATACGGCAACAAAGAAAGGGCAAAAGAAGAATTTCTGAAAGCACTTGAGAGCGGAAAAAAAGGTGGCCATGATTACTACGCAATTGATGCAGTTCACATGATGGGGATCGCTGATGAGACAGCCAAACAGCTCGAATGGACAGAGGTTGGTATTAAGATGGCCGAAGCATCATCCGAAGACCGGGCAAAACTCTGGCTTGGCACGTTCTATAATAATTCAGGCTGGACGTACTTTGGGATGGGTGAATACCAGAAGGCACTTGATCTTTTTATCAAGAATCAGAAGTTTGCAGAGTCCAAGGATAATAGTAAAGATGTCCAAATATCCAAGTGGTGTCAAGCCAAGATGTACCGCTTCTTAAAACAAACCGATACCGCTCTCTCTATTCAGGTTAGTTTAGAAAAGGAAATACAAAGCGGTACAATGGAAGAGGATGGGTATGTGTATGAGGAGATAGCTGAATGCCTACATGGACAAGGAAAAGCCAATGATGCAAAGCCATATTTCAAGCGCGCTTATGATCTGCTTTCTAAAGATATTTGGCTCCAGAAGGACGAGAAAGCGAGATTGGAGCGACTACTTAATTTGTCAAAGTAAGAAAATAACAGAATAAATTTGTAACTAGTGATATCGTAAATCGTTTCTATATAAGAAGGTACACTTTTTAGTCTGACGTCTTTTGCACAGAAAATTTGTTGTTTCGTACATATCTAATAGTCATAGCATCCCTTTTAGCCGCACCTTGTTTCGGTCAATATGCGGCATTCACAAATATCCCTCGTAATCTTCAGTTGTTTTCTCGCGACAATGATGATAGTGCTCGTTTTACAGTGTCAGGGTCTTGTTCAAGTACGTTTGGATATGACTCGCTCTATCTTGACCTCAAACGCAACGGTGTTTCTATAAACCGAACGCAGATCAAGCTTACCGACGGTACTACCCCGTTTTCTATTGTTTCTTCCATTCGAGCGGACACCGTTGAATACTCAATTACCGTAGGTATCACTTCCGGTACGAAAAACTTCATCTTTGCGTCGCGCGATAGTATTGTAGCCGGTGATGTATATCTTATTGCAGGACAATCTAATGCGGTCTTGGCCAGAGGGGATGTCCGATGGGAAGATGAGTATTGCCGAACATTCGGAAATTATAACTCTACGTATCCCTCAGATACAAATTGGGCAATTGCCCTTGCAGACACAAATACTCGTAGACAAGTTGTTGGTGTTTGGGCACTCTATTTGATGAAAGCATTACGTGACTCCTTAGGGGTTCCTATTTGTATTATCAATGGTGCTGTAGGGGGAAAATCCATCGAGCAAAGCTTACCAACAGCTAGCAACCCAACAAATCTTGCTACTGTCTATGGTATGATGCTGTATCGTGTCCAAAAAGCTGGTCTTGCTAGCTCGGCAAAGGCACTGTTTTGGTACCAGGGAGAGGCAAATAATAATAATGGTTATCTGGAAAACTTTACTACTCTTTATAAGAGCTGGAAAACTCACTATCCATCGTTGAAAAAAGTATATGTATTTCAGATAAGACCGGGATGCAATACAAATAGAGTTCATGCTGAACTTCGTGAAACGCAACGGACTCTCTCCGAGAAATACTCTGATATAACAGTTCTCCCATCTGTCGCTATTAAGGGGCATGATGGGTGCCATCTTACTACCGATGGGTATATTGAAATTTCGAAGCAAGTGTACCCTGTTGTGATGAATGATTTTTATAATGGAAATTTTGAGAATGTAGCGGCACCAAATATCACCAAAGCAATATACGTCAATCAACTTAATAATAGGATAGCACTAATTTTTGCTCCTTCGGCAAAATTACTTTTCACTCCTGACACTGTTGTGGGTGGTTTTAACTCTACTATTAAGGAGAGTTTTTATCTCAATGGTGATAATATGAATGTATCGTCTGTAGAGATAGGCAATGACACTGTCTTCCTTAACATAAAATTTCCGACCGGGTATGACAGAGTTACTTATGTACCGGACAAATACTACCCGGGGAAGTCAATTTACTATGAAGGTCCGTGGATAACAAATGATAGAGGAATTGGCGCATTTACATTCTATGAATTCCCTGTTGAAGGTAAGAATGGTTTTGCAAACCTCTCGTCACCTAAGGGTGTGCAGATGTATCCGAACCCAGCCCGCTCATATATCCAGATATCAGACAGCGAAAGCGATAGTTTAGATATTAGGATATATAATATCTATGGTGGGGTTGTTTATTCTGATATACGATACGGAGGCAATACGACGATAGGCATTGGCTCATTACCGAGCGGTAGTTACAGTGTCAGTATTAATGGGAAGCGGAATAAGATGATTAAAGTTGATTGATTATCAGCATATTTCATGCTACTTTTCAATATATTTTGGGTTGCTATTATATGAAGAGACTGCTTCCGCTTTTTGTCCTGATGTCTTTTAGTGGCTGTATTGGATCAAATCCAAGCAGAGTCCCACGGGTATTAATGTAATTATGCCCCTTGCGATAGGAAATCAGTGGGAATATGAGTATATTTTCTATAACGATGATGGTACTGTTTATGGTGTTGATACAAGCGAGTTTACGTTAAATTCCTCCTTTGTCAAAGACGGCGAGACTCTATATTTCTCACCGATACCATTTGCCGGATTTTTGACTGCGTATACTAATCGACCCGATGGTTTGTGGACATACAATGAGATGGACTTAATCCCTTCATTTTATGCTCATAATGTTTTTTATCCTTTTAAAGTTGACTCGGCAATCAGCTTCACATTCATAGACGACCGTTTTACCGATTCCCTGGGAAATAAATTTAATGACACAATACTCTCTACCTACACACTAGTAAATGATAACCTCCAAAAGACAGTTGGAGCAGGCACATTCAATTGTTTAAAGTACGTAACCGAAGATAGTAATCTGACTCGTAAGCGTATGGAAATGCGAATTGTCGAATTTTATGCTCTTAATGTTGGATTGATCTATAGAGAAGAATATGAGGGGCATCTATACCGCCCACTCAAACTTATATCACAAAAATCTCTATTGTCCTATAAACTTTATTGATTAGAGACTCTGCGCTACTGGCGTCCTTCCAAAGCGTCTATCCAACTCATCGATTGTCAGCTTTATGACGATTGGTCTGCCATGTGGACAGACATAAGGCATTTTGGTTTGGAAGAGCTGCTCGATCATGGCATGCATTTCCTCTTGGGAAAGTTTATCCCCCGCCTTAATAGCTGCTTTACATGAGAAGCCGGCAGCAAGTGCCTCGCGCTGGCTGAAGGTGCCGAGGCGGTCATACTCTTCGTAGGACTCAAGCATTTCGCGTAAGATCGACTCCTCGCTGCCGCTTTTTACATCGGCAGGAACAGCATCAATAACAACGGTAGTCCCACCAAAGAAACGAATATGAAAACCGATACTCGATAGTTGGTCATGAAGCTCTCGGATAAGCGCTACCTCACGGGCAAGAAGCTCAACTGCCTGCGGGAAGAGAAGCTCTTGAGAATTGGGGTTTGCAGTCTCAAGTGAAGCCAGTATCCGCTCATAAAGTATGCGCTCATGGGCGACGTGCTGATCCACGATCATAAGTCCCGACTTTATCTGACAGAAAATATACTTGTTATGGAGTTGCCATAAAGTAGGACGCTCTGTGAGAACCTCCTGTTGTATAACCTTCCGCTCTGCGGCTGTGGTCTGCGGGATATTGGTCTGTTCGTCTGCGTCTGAGAATTTCTTGTCGTTCGGTACAAGACGGCTTGTAGAATTACCGAAGAGGTCTTGAGGCGCCTTTCCAAATATACGTTCAATGGTATGGCTGTTGCTTCCCTGCACAGGCGGTTTGCCAACCGGTACCTTCTCTGCGAGGTACGGTGTCATCAATCCCGGAATATCTGACTTCCCATGCTCAGGGAATCGGAG
>DATDEW010000128.1:0-8716 GCA_036522935.1 Kapaibacterium sp. (SeqCode) | reverse complement strand
CGCTTGATGTAGCATCAGGGAGCTATCTTTGCATCGTTCGTGCCAACGGGGAGACGGCAGCGAAAATGATACAGTGCAGTAAGTAATACGAAAGCATAGAAGAAAACCTTTGTCAACTTTTGCAAAATCCTTTGCCAACATTGCGGTAAGAAAAAGCGCATTGCTTTTTTCGCTTGTTATTGCATTCCTACTGACAGTGTCAACTTCGAACGCACAAAACTGCGATTCGATGAAGTGGTGCTCCCATAACGCTATCACAACAACTGTCTCAGACGGTAAACTTGCTCAATATACTGATGTAGATACCAGTTGGCGAATCAGAGCGATTGATACTGCTCTTACCTTTGAGGCATGGCTGAAACCCCAAGCACAGCCTGGCAAACGCATCTATGTCGGCGGACTCTGGGGACCAAACCGAGACAATAATGATGTATGGGTTGTCTATATAGAGAACACAACGATCTATTTTGTTTTAAGTCAGGATAATTCATTTCGGGGAGATGTCGATAATACGATAGTCTCCGTTAATGTGCCAAATCTCTATACTCGTGGTTGGGTGCATCTGGCATGTGTATGGGATGGTGTCTCACAGGAAGGACGCATCATTATTGACGGCTATGAACTTGCAAGAGCGAAGAATCCTTCATATCCAATAACGGTACTTCATAAACAAGATAATAAACAATTGCCATTACAGTTTGGAAGCTGTAATGCACTTTCTGATGATACCGTTCGATTTCGCACCTTCAAGGGGCAGATGGATGAGATACGTCTCTGGGGAAGAGCACTTTCTGTCAATGAGGTGCGCTGTCAGAGGAATAAGTCTCTCGAAGGCAATGAATCAAAGCTGGAGTTGTATTACCGCGCCAATGATTCAAGCTACTACTTTGATCTTTGTGACGCATCGGGTAACGGACACGTAGGTCACATGCGCTCTGGAGCAAGACACCAGACCTCTGATAGGACTGTCCCTGCGACATTTGCGGTTTCACCGGCGACACTCTCAGCAACGCTTATTTGTATTGATGATACGACATTTAATTTTACAATAACGGATACTTCCTTCTGTGGCAACTCCGTCTACGCATTTTTCTATGGAGGTGCATCAGCGTTATACTCACTCTCGCAGACCACATTCAATCTTTCGCAGAATGCACCAATATCATTTACCGTTCGCATCAATAATGCAACCTTAGCAGGAGATATCTCAACGGGTCTGTATATCGTCAATTATAACCGCTGTGGTGATTATCTATATATACCGTTAAATGTTAATCGCACGACAGAACTCCAATACTCAAAGAACACCGTTCTTCTTGACACGCTTTATGTAGGATGTACGCAAAAGACATACTCTGAAGATTCGATCAGGATATGTAATACAAGCAATCGCCCGCTGAAGATCACATCTGCTACACTTAAAGATCCAAAATTCTCATGGCGCCCGGGCAGTGGCCAGCCTGTATTGCCGATAACATTGCAGCCGGGAGAGTGCTGGACTGTTATGGTTCGTTTGGATGCTCATGATACATCAAAGACATTTTATGATACATTGAAGATCGTTAGCGACGATAAATGTCCGGGTAGTGGTTTTATTCCGCTTGAGGGCAGAACGCAGGATGTGATCGTTTTACTAACAAATGATGCAAAGCGTCAATTAAAACAAATGAATTTTGAGGCAGTATGTCCGGGACAAATAAGTAATGTACAGACATACCAGTATAGAAATCTCATCGGAGAGAACATCTATATAGATTCTATCACATTTACAAACCCGGCATTCTTTAGTGGAGGAAAAGCATTCCCTGTTCTCTTACGTCCAAAGACAGCGTATTTGCCGAATGCAGTTCGTTTCCGCCCACCAACCCCCGGAGCATTTACGGGGCAGATGAGGCTATATGTAACCTATAAAGGTTGTACGATAGTCAAGACGATCGATTTTACCGGCACAGGAATATCGGTCGATGTTGCGTTCGTAACACCAAGTGTGTTATTCGGTAATGTTAGTATTGGCAAGGTCGGTACACAAACGGCAACGGTCATTTGTAATGGTAAAGATCCACGCAGAATGTCGGCATATCTTAAGGTCGGTGATGTTTTTACGATCACAGGCGGTAAGAGCTTCACGATCAGTCCTGGGCAGACACAAAATATCACGACGACATTCCGTCCGCGTGAACAGAAAACCTATTATGATACTCTCTGTATCTTCGATGAGCAGTGCTATGGTACGGTATGCATCCCTATCAGCGGCACAGGTGTCTTCGAACAGCTTTCATTTACTCCGCCTTTTGTAAGTACACAAAATGTACTCGGATGTGTATGCAAAGATGACAGCGTTGTTGTAAAGAATCTCACTGGTGTCGGAGTAGATATTACTAGCGACGCGCTCAACGACCCGAGCGGTAAGTACACGTTGCTGACTCGTGCACCTGTCGGCACACTTGCACCGGGACAAAGTTTTGTCTACCGAGTACGATACTGCCCCAACGACTTGAACGACGAACGTGCTGACCGTTCATATATTACGATCAATATAGCAGGTGGTGCAAAATACGAAGTGCTCCTTGAAGGTACTTCTATCATTCCGAAGCTGTATGTAACGCCGCTTGTCACCTATGGTAATGTTGAGGTTGGCTGGAATAAACTTGACAGTGTTCTTATCGAGAACATAACGAGCATTCCTGTTCATGTATCATCTGTCGCCGTACCGGCAGGGTATACACTGGTCTCAACCTCGCCGGCTCTGCCTGCCTGGGTTGCGCCGCGTGACTCAATATGGGCATATGTACGTTTTGCGCCGGTATCAGCTACGTCATTCATTGGTAATATTGTAGCAACGATCGATACGCCATGCGGTAGACAACAGACCGGATCGGTATCCGGTAGGGGAGTAATAGTCAAGCTTGAAGTGCCGATCTCATTTATTAATTTTGGGTTGACACGTCCCTGTGATTGTGTCGAGCGTGAGATACCGCTTCCTAACAGGAGTAACTTCATACCGATGACAATAGATAATATCACTATTGATACGGTAGGTGTTGCTAACGGAAGCAAGGCCGTCTATAGTTGGAGATCGAAATTAACCGGGCAGACAACGACGCCATTCACAATACCACCGGATGCAACCGATACATTAGTAGTTACATTCTGCCCCAACGTCCCGGCAATACCACAGAACTTGCTTTTGAATGCGAACCTTGTGATAAAGGCAAGTACGCCGAGTTGGAATCAGACATTTGTTACGGCACTTTCGGGTAGACGTGAGATGAACTTCCGTCCGAACCTGAGCATCGTCGGTTTCCCACCGACTCGTGTTGATACGAGCACTGCACCGATCACGGTTCGTATTGCCGTACCGGATGCCTTCGAAAATCCGAGTGGTGATAGTATCGTCTTTACCGGCATTGCATTTGACCCTGATGATAATGTATTTACTGCGACGGAGTGTTCCGGTGCGCCACCACCGTGGGTTCGCTATCGGGGCGAGACGCTCTGCTTCAGAATAGACTTTAAACCGCGCGCTCCGAAGATGTATCAAGCAAGGATGGATCTCTTCACAAGTTATCCATGTGCCGGAGTTGATACGACCGTCCTTGTGATGGGCGAGGGCTTCGCACCTGCATTTGGTATGCAAATGGCATTTGATACTGCAGATATAGGCGGAGATACATTGCATATTACGACGTGTGATACACTCGTCATACCTGTCATGATAACCCGAGATATGCCGCAAGATATCATTGATATGCTTTTCCGTATCACCTATGATTCAAATCTTGTCCAATTACTCGATGTAACAAGTCCGTTCACGACAACTTCGACTATTAGTGATACCGGTGATGGCGCACGAGCTATCTTGAAGAATGCGCGAAAAGTAAAATCAGGGTATCTTGCATATGTGCGATTTATTCCGAAGGGAGGACCGGGGCAATTCCCGATAACGCTCGATGAAATAGATTTCGATAGTGACTCGCTCGTTACCTTCAAGATCGTCGCAGGTTTTGATAGAGGATATGTTATCATTGATGATCCTCAAATATCAATGAGTCCATTGACATCGTTTGATACCGTAAACATCAAGCAGTGCAAAGATCAGATCGTGACGGTCTGGAATTCAGGCAATGTGCCGGTGCGCTTTGATTCGCTCTCAACGCTGCCACCATATCATCGCGTTACTGCATCGAGCATGCCGTACCCAACGACTCTTGCACCGGGTGATTCAATTTATCTGACCGTAACGTTCTGCCCGTGGATGGAAGGTTGGATTGATTCGAGCTTCATGTCGTATTCAGCCCAGCCATGTCCGAGAGAAGACACCGGATTCGTCCACAGCTACGGTTACGCTCCGCCATTCCCGCTCACGCTTGCATTCGATGCAAGTATCAACGTGATGGATACCGTCGGCGGAATGATAACAGATACTATCGAAGTGCCGGTCATTGTTGACCGCTCGATACCGCTCTCGCCGATCGACATACGCTTTGATGTAACATACAATAGAAGAGCACTGATGTTCATCTCTGCCACAAGCAATTATTCAACACCGAACGTAACCCGTATCACTTCAGGATATAGTTTTGAGATGTTAGGGTGCGACAGTGTGATGAAAGGGGAGATCATGCGAATGAAATTCCTGGTTGCGGTGCCTGATTCGGTTATCTCGTCGATGGTGGTATCACCACTGCAATTCACGAGTGACTCCATCATGTTCATCAAGCCCATACCTGCGGGTGATACGACCATTGTAAAGGTAGACCCGAAGTGTAATATCAGTTCGTTGAACTTTACAGGGGGCACAAATGCAATTACTGTCCCGCGTCCGAACCCTTCGAACGGCAGTGTAGAGCTTGAGATAGAATTCTTCGAAGAAATAGCTCCGAAGCTTGATATATACTCAACAACAGGTGAGAAAGTTATGAGCATATTAGGAGGGGAGAATGTTATGAAAGGCGGTAGGTATAAGCTTAACTTTGATATGCATAAGCTCGCCGCCGGTTCTTATCTCATCGTCTATGAGGTAGGTAAATATCGCGCAACTCAAAAAATAGTGATACAGAAATAATCGACGATCAAGTGATAAGAAAAGCACGGTATATACCATTTCTCTTACTGGTATTAATCTCACAATCGCTCTTCGGACAAAGCATCTCCGAACTTGAGGAACAGACTCCACGCAAGGCATACCTTCGTGTCGGAGCATATGGTATGTTCGCACAAACCTATCATGACTCAAAAGGGAATGTCTATTGCTGCGACCTTGGTTGCGGCGAATTCGGTAACGGGTCAGGCAAAGGATTAGGGCTCGGTTTGCTCCTTGACGCTCCGGTCTTACCAATGCTTGAGATCTCTGCCCGTATCGGTTATGGTGATAGAAGCGGTGATCTCGGTTTTTCGCTCACAAGTGACCCTGTCGTCCTTGATTCTACGCTTGATAACTATCCGAATCTTTATACAGAGCACCATTACAAAGCAACACTTCCGAATGTGCTTGGTGAACTTGGAGTGAAATTCACCCCATTAGAAGACTTTCCGATTTATTTACGAACCGGCTTTCATGTGAATCTTCCGCTTGATGGCGGTTCAAGTTATGTTCAAACAGATGAGATAATCTCTCCCGATGGAGTTACATGGCCAGAGACCAAACAGGTCGTTCGTACAGTAGGAAGTGGTGAGATCAAGGGGCTGCAAACATCCTTCGGTGTGAATGCAGGTCTTGGTTATCCTTTTCCGCTTTCTGATGTGCTGACCGCTGCACCGGAGTTCAACTACTACTTTCCTTTAACGGAAATGAAGCCGGATTTCCAGTGGAAGCTAAAATTTTGGCAAGCCGGTATTGCTTTGCGTTGGAATTTCTTCGAGGAGCTGCCACCACCTCCACCTCCTCCGCCACCACCACCGCCTGTTGTTGTGAAGAAGTCCGAGCCCGTCCCGCCGCAGCCGTTTATCGGACTTGCTTCCGATGAGACAGTTCGGGTTGTCGAGACGAACGTCACAGAGACATTCCCGCTTTTGCCATATGTATTCTTTGATAGTGCATCATCGGTTATTTCTCCGAGATACCAAACAGCAACGTCCAGCGCGCGATTTGATGAAGCAAACCTGCCGCATAATTCGCTTGGAGCATACTACTATATGCTGCAAGTTGTCGCTTCGCGGTTAGCAAGCAAACCCGATGCAAAGCTTACTATCAATGGTACAACAGACGGTAAGGAAGTACCAAAAGGTGAACTTGCAGATCTTTCCCGTACGAGAGCAGAGTCAGTCAAGAACTACTTAACGAGTACGTGGGGTATTGATGAGTCTCGCATTAAGGTTGGTACGTCAGCTGTGCCTACATTCCCATCATCAGTAAAGGAATCTGCCGGCATTGAAGAGAACCGCCGCGTCGAGATATCATCGAATGATGAATCGATCATGTCGCCGATAGTTCATGAGCAGTTCAAGGAATATGAGATAACTCCGTCTGCATTGCCATTCGTAGCAAGCGTACGTACCTTCGCGCCGGCTAAGAGCTGGAAGCTTCGTGTCACTGCAGGCAGTGATGAGATATATTCTACTTCAGGCACCGGCGAACCGCCGCAGAACCTGTCATGGAAACTTGATAATGCTACCGCCGAACGCATCGCAAAGAAAGTACAAACGAAGGAGACTTTCAATTGTGAACTTACGGTATCTGATGAAGCAGGCACGACAGGCAAGAAGGAGATAGCGCTTCCCGTTGAGAAGACGATATTCCCATTCGAGCTTTCGCGTCTCTCGCTTGTAGTATTTGATTTCGATAAAGCTGACATCACACCAACCAACCAAAAAATGGTACGCTCCTTTGTGGCTAAGAACATTCAAGAGAATTCAACGGTTGGTATCACCGGCACGACCGATGCGATGGGAGAACTTGATCACAATAAAGAACTCTCGACAGCGCGAGCATTCAGCGTTCATGAACTCATCAAGAAAGAAAATCCTGTTGCCGAGATAACGAAGGTGCAAGGCAATGGACCAAATGAAACGCCTGAAATGAACAACACCCCCGAAGGCAGATACTACTGCCGAACGGTAACGGTGCAGGTGCAGACGCCGCTGAAGTAATAATATTGTAATATAGGAGTGATCGGCATGGAATTTTACACACAAATTATCTGGCTATTTCTCTTAGCGATACCAATTGCTTGTATTGCATGGACGGTTGTCTATGAGGAGTTATTTCGTGAGCCACGGGAGTATTGTATTGCGCGGAGCAAGAATAATAAGACCATACTTGGTAGAAAATTCTTCTTTTTGTTCACCTGTGAATATTGCTTCAGCCATTATGTAACGATCATTTTCCTTTTGATGACAGGATATAAACTCCTCTTCGATGATTGGAGAGGGTATGTCATTGCCGGATTTTCGCTCGTCTGGGTAGCAAATGTGTATATGAGTCTCTTCGCTTTCCTTCGTCAGGACATCAAAAAGGAAAAGACAGAGATCAAAGTGTTGGAAAAAAAGGTCGAATAGGCTACAGTTGACTAACGACTATGTTGTGTTTATTCCCGATCGTTAAGTGTTAGTTACCAGAGGTACTCCAATGAACACATGGCAGAATTAAAAAGAACATTAGGTCTCGCAGAGTGTATATTCTTCGGTGTTGGCTCGATACTCGGCGCAGGGATCTATACACTCATCGGTAAGGTCGCAGGTATATCCGGTAATTTCATCTGGCTTTCGTTTTTGATTGCAGCTATTTCTGCATTATGTACAGCATTCTCTTATGCAGAATTAAGTGCAGCGTTCCCTAAAGCAGGTGGAGAATACGTTTACGCTACAAAAGCATTTGGGAAGAAAGTCGGGACAGTTTTAGGAGGCATCATTTCCCTCAATGGTATAATTAGCGGAGCTACTGTTGCAGTTGGATTTGCAGGATATCTAAGTGGACTCCTTGACACGAACTTGCTCGTCGGATCACTGGGGATAATAGCATTGCTCTTCATCGTCAATGCTTCCGGGATACGAGAATCATCGGCTGTAAACATTGTCTTTACGATCATCGAAGCCGTCGGTTTGATATTTGTGATCTATTCCGCTTTACCTTTTATTGGGGAAGTCAATTACACAGAATTATCACCAAAAGGATATAACGGTATTTTTGCAGCATCGGCTCTTGCATTCTTTGCATATATAGGATTTGAAGATATTGTAAAGCTTGCTGAAGAAACAAATGCTCCTGAAAAGAATATCCCCCGCGCGTTATTTATCTCAGGTGCCATTGTCTTTGTCCTTTATAGTCTTGTCGCTGTATGTGCGGTTAGTGTGATCCCTTATGAAGAACTCGGGACATCCAAAAGTCCTCTTGCAGATGTCATTGGTAAAGTACATGGAAAAACAGCAGTTGTTGTCATTTCGGTGATCGCTTTATTTGCAACTTCTAATACCATATTATCAAATATGCTCGGGAGTTCTCGTGTGTTGTTGAACATATTCAAAGAAACAAAGTCATTGCAATTGCTTTCTTATGTGTCTCCCAAAAGCAAAACACCGTTAGCAGCCCTTTTGCTGATCCTTGTTGTAATGTGCAGCTTTGCCCTTATCGGTGATATTGAAACCATCGCTCGAATAGCTACAATTTTCATTTTTATCACGTTTATAGTGGTAAATCTCTCGGTTATTGTCTTGAGAATCCGTGAAAAAGAGCTGATTCGTCCCTACCGAATACCATTTAATATAAATAATATACCTA
>DATDEW010000127.1:0-3017 GCA_036522935.1 Kapaibacterium sp. (SeqCode) | reverse complement strand
TATTGCCGTCTGGTCGAAGTCATATTAAAAATTAATGATTTCGTAACATGAGAGGTGAGTCATGGCTCACCTCTTTTTGTTTGTAGTAACTGTAAAAATAGACTACATTATGAAAAAGACAATTCTTTCCTATCTTATTAGCATTGCTCTCGTTGGTTTGCTTGGCTGCGGCAAGAGCAGTGACAAGCCCGCAGATCAGGGGGCAGCCGGAAACACGATCACCGTTAAAGGATCTGACACAATGGTGCAGCTTGCACAGCGTTGGGCAGAGGCATTTATGGGTGCGGATAAAGAAGTATCTGTTCAGGTTACCGGCGGTGGCTCCGGTACGGGGGTAAGTGCACTTATTAACGGTACGACAGACATTTGTATGTCAAGCCGCCCGATGAAGGACAAAGAAAAAGAGCAGATGCTCGCAAAGTACAAATCAGCCGGGGTTCAAGTAACAGTTGCCAGAGATGGTTTGACGGTCTATCTCCATGGATCAAATCCGGTCAAAGAACTCTCAATGGAGCAGCTCAAGAAAATTTATCTTGGCCAGATAACCAACTGGAAAGAAGTTGGCGGAAAGGACGCTACGATCCTTCTTTACAGCCGCGAAAATAACTCCGGTACCTATGTTTTCTTCAAAGAGCATGTACTTGAGAACGAAGACTTCGCACAAAATGCACAAACACTTCCCGGCACTGCAGCAGTAGTAAATGCGATCACTAAAGATCCGAACGGGATCGGTTACGGCGGAGCAGGGTACGCAAAAGGAATTAAAGAATGTGCGATCAAAAAAGATGATGCAAGTCCTGCGCTTCTTCCTCTTAAGGAGAACATCGATAATAACTCATATGCTTTAAGCCGCGGTCTATACTTTTACCTCAAAGGAGTTCCTGAAGGGAAGATCAAGAGTTTTGTTGATTGGATACTTTCTCCTGCAGGACAAGAGGTTGTTACCAAGGAAGGATTCTTCACTGTTAGATAACAGACACTCCGAAAGTAAAAATGCCTCCGTTGTGATAGTCCGGAGGCATTTGCATACTTTCGTATTAGTTTATCAAGAGCTTACAATCCTTTTAAGAGATTGGAAGCTAATGAACTCATTGCGTCGTCTTTCGCATCGGCCGAGACTTTTAAGTCATCCATTGATTTGCCGATATTTTCCAACAGTGCATTTCCTGAAGCAGCGTTAAACCCTGTATCTTTGAACGCTTCTTTAAGCGTTATCGCAGAGTGATCGCACGGTCCCCCGATCGCATTACATATCTCGCTTGTCAAGACAGTTTTTACAAGTGGCTTGGTCGCTGAAGTAAGATACTTTGAAACGCGGCTGTCATTGCTTGCATAGTCAAGTGATTTGCTCACGAGTGCCACGACGACAGTATCCTTACCCATCGTTGCATAGATCTGGTCAGCCTCATTAGTTGCTTTGGAAGAAGATGAAGATGACGAAGAAGATGATGAACTGCATGAAGATAAGGAGATACTAAAAACGGCTACCGCAAGAAGAAGAAAGAATATCTTTTTCATTGTAATAATAATGTTATGTCAATTCCATTCTACAAAAGTACGAATGAAAAGGGGAGTTGTTGACTATTTTACGCGTGTGATCTTCATGAAGGAATATGCGCGAACTACTGTAGTACTTGCATTTGATACACCTTGTGACCAGCGGAACTTGACAGTGCCTGCGTTGCTACCCGTAATAAAAATACCACGGAAGCTAGTAAGAGTAGACACACCACCGTTTATTTGTATCGTTTTTGAAGTATTACTTGCTGAAAGAAGTCCATTTCCCTGAATAGCATTTCCGCCGGCATCCTGAATACCTGTGACATAGATACGCATGAATGCACTTGTCGGCAGCTGGAAAGCAACCTTTATGTCAATGTTGTTCGAGGCGTTGTCGACTTGTATCTCACCCGATAGCTCCCAAGTCTCGTTAGCATTTACGTTGAATGACAAATGATCATCATCTTGGATCGTTGCGGAATTAGTTACGGATTCATCAGCAGTTTTATACTTATAAATAATACTACCGATAGCACCGATGACCTGATTTGCATTCAGTGTTCCCAAAAGCCACTGGTTCGAAACACTGTCATAGATCATATCAAGTACCGGGACAGGTCCGCTAACGATGATATCACTGTTCGTATTCGTCTCAATGCGATTTCCGAGCGTGGAGAATGAACTTGAATCCATGATCGTCCAGTCTTGTCCGGTCAGGTTCGCGATACGGACACGTTTTCCGTTCGAACCGTTTGCAATACCGGAGACTGAAAATGGAGCCGTTGGACCGGTAATACGGACGAAGGATGAATTACCTATTGAAATGTTATCATTCCTGCCGTTTGAAAGGGTCAACGTTGTTGATTTGGTTGCGTATGCGCCGTTGACATCCAGCGATGTCTCAGGGTCGGCATCATTGATGCCAAGATATCCGTTCGGTGCGATGCGAACACGTTCTCCTAATGCCCCTGCATTATTAACTGTAGAGAATATCATCGCTGCGCTACGCGTATTATCACTTGCTTCTGTCCATTGTACGCCGATCGAAGCCGCATCGCGCATTGCACCAGCAGCTGAAAGCGAGGCACTCGTCTGGAGCTGGTAGAGGATGTTCGAGCCGAATCCATTTTGAGCCGTACCATTGGTTAGATCATGATCAACGACGAGTACGTCGGAACGAGCACTATTAGTGCCGTCAGTTCTTCGTACATGTAGTTTTGCAGTCGGTGACGCAAAGCCAATTCCAACATCACCATCAGACTGAAGAGTTAATTGACGAGTGTTATTCGTTCTGAGCACGAGATCAACAGCATCTGTTGTGCCGAGGAAGTTTGTAGTAGAAGACGTACCGGCATTACCGGTAAGCTGCCAACCACTACCACCGCTGACACTTGCCCAACTAAGTACACCGGCAGTGGTTGCTGTCAGTGCCTGGCCGTTTGATGATGGCAGGGCAGTCGGTAAGGTATAGGTAATGTCAGTTGCTCCCTGCGCACCTGCTTGGAATATTGTAAAAC
>DATDEW010000126.1:0-6853 GCA_036522935.1 Kapaibacterium sp. (SeqCode) | reverse complement strand
CGCGACTCTATATCGCCGACCGTGCCGCCTATCTCGGTAATGACCACGTCGAACTTGCCCGTATCAGCGATGCGCATCATGCGTTTGCGGATCTCATCGGTGATATGCGGGACGACCTGCACCGTTGCGCCCAGATAGTCGCCGCGGCGCTCACGCTGGATAACCTCGTTATAGACCTGCCCCGTCGTCGTATTATTGTCGCGGGTCATGTTCACGTCAAGGAAACGCTCGTAATGCCCCAGATCGAGGTCGGTCTCTGCTCCGTCATCGGTCACATAGACCTCACCGTGCTGATAGGGCGACATAGTGCCCGGGTCAACATTGATGTAAGGGTCGAATTTCTGGATAGTTACGCGGAGCCCGCGTGCTTTCAGGAGTAAACCAAGTGAAGAGGAGACGATTCCCTTGCCGAGCGAGCTAACGACGCCGCCGGTGATAAAAATAAATTTGGTCTGATGCCCGTACCGTTTTTTAGCCACAAAGTCTTTCTAAATGTTGTACAAAAGTACGGGCTCAAATATACGAAGAAAACCGAGCCGTTTTCTGGTATTGGGAAATTATAAGGAGTTAGAGGCAGAATCTGGTTGATTCGCTGAAAGTGCACGAGATCTTTGGGAGAGAAAAAAAAAGTATCAGGGTATCTCGTTAATCCCGAGATACCCTGAAATAAAAGCACTATTGAACTTTAGAAATCTTATGTGTCTGATAGGTTGGTCTTCCAGAACTATCGGTATTAAGAACTTTCAACAAGTACGTACCCGTAGGTAGATTTGAAGTGTTTATCGGCAGATGCTTCTTCCCTGTTGAAGTGTAGGTAACATTATCTGCTTGTACACTTTCACCAAGAATATTGAGGAGTTCGTAGCTTAAGACAGAACCGCGAACAAGTTCAAAGTGTAAGTCAACTGAACTTGTAAAGGGGTTAGGAGTCACAGACACATCTGAAATCACTGGAGAAGAAAAATCATTACTGTTTCCTTGTATAGGTGATTTTTTAAAGAGCACTTCTGGCATGATCGTCAACGCACCGTATGAGTCTCCAGAGCTATTGAAGGTAGAAACCTTATATTCCATTGAGTTTACAATGCAACCATAAGAGGTCTCGTCGCCATCTAATGTAGCAATTAGCTCCCATTCTTCCGTTTCCAAGTCTTTGTGATAGACATGAATACCTTCTGGTAGGTTATCAGAATTCCAATAAGGATATTCATTAACAGTATAAACTTGATGATCCCAGCTTAGAAGAACAGTGTAAATGACATCTGGATGATATGATATTTGTCCAACACTTCCCTCTAAGTTCTTTATCTGCGGGGGACGGGCCTTAGTATTTACATCTGACATCATATTTACATACAGTTTTTCAATGGACATAGCCTCTTCTGTACCAACACTATTTTTAAGAAGTGTTTTGAATGAACTGACTGTAGGGTGGGCCGTTAGTCCATTTAATTTGTTAAACACTAAAAGTGGCTCTGGGACATCGTCATTATCTCCGTCATCAAACATCGCTGTCTTGAATCCGGCATCTTCGTATTTATCATACACACTCCATAAAAAGCAAGAGAACCACCATATTTGAAAAATTTTAAGGGGAATGTATAGGTATAACTACTACCTGAATCTACTGCAATTACCGAATCACGTGCTGTTTGTCCACCTCCATTATCGAAAGGAGCAATTTGACCTGGGAAGAGCAAATGAATAACTGCCGTACAGGGTTTTCTTTGCATCGAATTTCAACACAAGATTAATCGTATCCCCTGTTTGAGGATTTGCTTTGGTATTTACAGATAATGAGGTTATCTTAAATGCTACTGGGCGTTCTAGGGACTCTGCAAAGACTGGTGTAGTATATCCAATCACGATCAGTAGGCATACGAGTAAAAATTTCATGATGTGCGTCATAAGTGTTTTAATGGTTAAGGTTAAGGTTAAGGTTAAGGTTAAGAAAAATCACTCTAAAGTTTTAAGAATACAAACTTGATATACTCCCGCAGTTCCTGATTCAGTTACTATAGCAGCTCCGTATACGATTTTAGTCTCATCAAACGCCCATTCTGGGAAAACACATATCCAAGGGACTGTATATAGTGGAGCAGTATCTAAAATTTTCTTATTAAAAGTCAAGTGGTCAATAATACCAACTTCACTACTATCGTTTGCAGCTGATCCTTCTGAAAATGAAAAAAGTGGGTAGTTACTGTACAATATTTTTGATGCGTCTTTGTTGTATCGCAGCCATAAAGCCCATCTATTAAAAGAAGTGTTAAATGAAATTGGCAGTGTGTCAGCAACATGAGTTTCTATGTTGTACTCGAATACAATAGGTTGACGTTCATATCCGACAGATGGAATTAATAATTTTTTACCATCGGGACTAATATCAAACCCATTCACCATTTCGACGGGTCCAATGTCAGATATATGATGAAGCAAAAATGTTCTGCTACCGCTCATTCTATTATACAAATAATATCCTGCATCAGCAGGGTTTCTATTAGTATTAGAATAACTACCATATGTATAATAGACAAAATCGCTGTCATTCGGCATATAAACAGCACTTGAATTGTACTCACCTGAATCAAGTATTTGAAAAGAAAGTGTATCTGTGCTAAACTCTACAATCCATCCTATTGACTGAGTATGTTTATTAGAAACTACCGATAGTAACCGTTTACCCTCTTTATCGATACGCATAAAGAGCGGCCAAAACTTACCGAATGAAGCTAACTGAGAATTCTCCTCGTAGTGAAGCGTTGAATCAACTACAACCTCTAAATTATCGTCAAAATCAAAATACCTTATTGGTTCAGAGCTAAAAACTCGATCCTTGTACCATACAGATTTTCTGAAATTTCCTTCTTTATCAAAACCATATGTGAAAGGTAGTATTGTTACTTTAAAATTTGTATCTGCACTGGTTGGTAAGGGGTGTCTTCTCACAAATACAACGCTATCAATTTCAGAGATAAGGTAGGGGATTCGGTAGCCAAGTGGAGAAAAATATAACGCTAAGACTTCAGCTTGGTTCGTATCTATTTCTACACATAAACTATCAAATACCCTTGTAGAGTAAGATGCAAGGACAGAGTCTTTCGACTTGATTTTTATCAAGTAGTCGTAATACTGTGGGAGTGTATCTGTCGTAAAACTAATGCTTCTCAACTCTTCAAAACCATACCAAGAATATGAAGCGTCGTCATACTGCACCTTAATTCCCTTCTCCTGCGCACTTGCATTCTGGAGTAAGACCGTAAGAACTAAGATGAATAAGGTCGCTTTCATTTTTTAGTATTTGAGTATAATCAACTTCTTTGACAAAATTTGATTCTTACATGCGACTTCATATAAATAAGAGCCCACTACAACTTTAGAACCGTTGCCATCTAAGCCATCCCACCATATTTCATTTTTCCCAGCAGGCAAACTAAGTGCTGATAATTTTCGTACTGACTTACCGTTTACATCAAAAATATTGATCGTAATATCACCACCTACATTAATATCAACTGGAAAATACGTTCCTGATTTTACCGGATTTGGATAGTTTTGAGATACCGCAAATGTTGATCCTTGCTCATTGCCTTTTGGCACAGTTTTGCTTTTCGACTCAAAAGTGATTTTCTGGATTCGTGAAATTGGTAATGGTACTATTTTGCCGGTTTTTAAGTGAAGTACAAGACTATCGGCAGTCTGTGCTCTTGTGACCATTGAAGAGCAAACCGTAAACGAAAAAACAAAAAGGCATAATAGTATTTTCAAAATAACTATTATAATGGTTAAGTAGTAAAGCAAGATAAAATCATTGGTTAAAGTTCCACTTACAGTCACCTACCAAAAGCCCCAAAGAGGATGGTAACTATGACACATCTTCAGCAGCAAACTGATCACGAGTGGATTTACCTTCGCCCTTTCAGGGCTTCTTCAAATACACTATTTCTTTTCCAGTGGCTAAAGCCACTGGCTACCAACCTTCGTCCCTACCTCGAGACTTGGGGAATGAGTGTTTCGGGAACAAGAGGAAGTCGTTGTTGTTAGATAATAGAGAGGCATAATATGCAAAGTATAACATTACAAGTAAATGAAGAGGCGGCAAGAGTCTTTTTGACTGCGCCTAAAGAGCAGAAGATAGCACTTGAGACTTTCATTAGTGCGTGGCTTATGCGCAATGAAAAGACACCCTCGATGTTAGAAATGATGGATAAGCTTGCCCGCTCTGCTCGGGAAAATGGTCTTACAGAAGAAAAGTTAAACGAAATACTTGCTGATGACTGATCGCATCCGTGTAGTAGTTGATACAAACACGTTTGTCAGTGCCGCTATCTTCGATCGATCTGTGCCCCGTCAGGTGATCAACAGAGTAAAATCGTTGGGAATAATTCTTACTTCCACACAGGTATCAGAAGAACTGTATTCAGTATTCTCACGCGAGAAGTTCGATAAGTATCTTTCCCGAATCGAACGAGCTCAATTTCTCTTGTCGGTACTTGGTGAAGTTGAGTCGGTGAAAACTACCTCCCACATCAGTGATTGCCGTGACCCGCGAGATAATAAATTCCTTGAACTTGCCGTTGATGGCAATGCACAGTATATCATCACAGGTGATAATGACTTGCTTCACCTCTCACCTTGTCGCGATATTCACATACTAACGCCTGCTGATTTTCTTAAAGAGATGAATTCGCTCCGAGACTAATAAGTCTGTGCTACTGATGCTTGAGTCTAAGATGGGCACACCACCGGCGAGCCCCTAAATTGCGTCAAATTAGACAACAAAACATAAACTATATAAAATGTTGATAATTTGTTGATAAATTATTTGGATTTCGGCATTTTATTTCGTATATTTGTATGTCGAAGTTCAGGATGTTGATAGTTCAATAGTCGATAGTTTGATAGTTGGGGACTTCCTTTGTGAACCTTCGTGTATCCTTTGTGCCTTTGTGTTTAATTCTTTCCTGCAGTGACAGACTAAAGCATGCACTGAGCAAAGCGAACGTGTCCGTTCTACTCCCCAACTAACCACTGATCACTAACCACTTCCCCATCAAATGTGTAAATTTACAGCACCACACGAAACCCGAACCCCGATACCCGAACCCCGACCCCAGAGTGGTGCACAATTACTACCCAATAAAATCAATGAGTTACAAAGGAAAAATTGCTAAACAGAAGTATTCATTTGCGCCAGGAGCTCAGCGCGTTTCTTCCCGTTGCGTGAGCCCATGATGGAAAAGAACGGGGCGATGAAGACGGGATACATCATGCCTGAAATACCCGAGAACTCCGGACCTAAGATGAGGATAACGAGCATACCCAAAAGCCCAAGACCAACAAAGAAGAGTGAATCAATGATGCTTGCTCGGGTATCGTGTACTTCAACGGGGTTAAGCTCAAGCTCTTCACGTTTATTATATGCATGGCTGTACATGAGAGTAAAGACGACATAGACTGCCATGATACCAATATGATAGAGCATCATCAAATGCGCAACGTCGTAGATATTGCTGAATGCATTTGGCGCATTAGGGATGGCGCCGAAGATAAGATCAGTGAGCGGCGACATCAGTACCGTCCAGAGGAATTTCAACGGGAAAATGTAGTAGAGGACAATGAAGAGCAGGGTGAGCGTCAGGAGAACAGTGCGGGAGTCCTCAATGCCGTAGCGGCGGAAATAGATGTACTGATCATGCCAGACAAGCATAAGCAGAACGAAGCAGACAGCAAAAGAAGGAAGCCCGCGCAGAATGACGTAGAGCTCTTCGTAGGTCTTCGGTACTTCAAGGGATATGATAAGAAGCGTTACCGCAAAACCGAAGACGCAGTCACTCAAACCTTCGATGCGCGTTGCATTTATTCCGCGCCAGTTGAATCCCTCACGTGCCCCTACTTTCTTATTCGCCAGTGCTTTTGATACCATCTTTGCTTTCCAACTCGAATACGCAAAGATACGAAGGTCTTTTGCCCGGATTGGGCAAAATACGAGAAGCGATCGTCAAGAAAAGCAATCGGCAAAAGAAGCAATCACCAAAAAGAAGCAATCGGGACGATCGCTCTACTTTTGTAGCAACAACTCTTTACTGACGTCGCGTGTATCGCCTACTACAACCCAGTTGATGTTGCGAAGGTATTCTTTCGCGACGCGCTGGATGTCTTCGGGTTTTACTCCGGAGAGTTTATCATAACTAACAAATGCATTTTCCCATGAGCCCGTAAGTAGCTCCGCCAACCCAAGATTACTCGCTATTTCCGGTGTCGACTCTTGCTTCATGAACGTATTTGTCGTGTACTTGGCAACGCCGCCTTTGATAGCAGATTCGAGCAGCATATTATTCTGGAAGAACTCTATATCTTTTTGGATGATACGTATCGCGCTGTCTACGTACGCCGTCTCAAAAGAGAACATACCGATGGATTCTCTTCCGTCGAGATCGGTCAAGTCCGGCGCATACGAAAGATTCGACTGCACGCGAAGGTGTTGGAAAAGAAAACCGCCTAAGAAATTTCTTAACCGTACATACGGATAGTAATCGGGAGAGCCCTTCGAGGGAATACGGAAATACCCGCGAACATATTTTGTCGGGAGTTTTCTCTCGAATGTGGGGAAAGATGCACTCGGTCTCTGTGATGCTGCGGGAATAGGAAGTTCTGGCATAACAAAATTACCCTGCGGCAAATTATTAAATCCGCCTTCATCCATTTTCTTCTCCAGTTCTTTGCGCGATACATTCCCGACAATGACAAGAAGCAAACGAGACTTCTGCATCAGGTTCTTGTAATGTCGCAACACACCATCAGGTGTAAGTGAATTTAGTCCTTCTTTTGTAAGCCGTAAACCGTAAGGATG
>DATDEW010000125.1:0-10075 GCA_036522935.1 Kapaibacterium sp. (SeqCode) | reverse complement strand
GAGCTATCGGGATATATAGCGAAGTTAGATGAGACTATCCGTCAAGCAGAGGAAAACCAATACGACTTTACCCGTGCCGACCGCTACCAAGAGATCGCTGACTCGCTGATGGCAATAGCATACGAGCATGGCAAAGGACTCGCAGAGGTAGAGCTTACCATTTCAGGAGAAACTGAAAAGATAGAACTTGACCCATCAACGACAGTTTTTGCAAATGCAGAGAAGTTCTATGGCAAAGCACGTCACTCACGAAATGCGAAAAAAGAGCTTGTCTCTAAGATAGAATCATTTAAGAAGAAGCTGGCTGTTGCTCGGTCTATCTATGATAGAATTAACATTGCAGCAAACGAGCCGGCTATAGAAGAACTTGCTAAGGAAGCATCCCGTCAAGGATTACTTGCTCAGTCAGAGGCAAAGCAAGCATCGGCGGAAGCAACATATAGAGAGTACATCGTTCATGGAGGATATACAGTTCTTGTAGGAAAGAATGCTAAACAGAATGATGAATTGACTATGCACGTTGCCGGTAAAGAGGATATGTGGCTTCATGCACGGCATGTCCCCGGCTCGCATGTTATTATCCGCAGCCGATCAAAGACAGATGTGATGCCGAAAGAGACAATTATCGCTGCGGCAGAGATTGCCGCGTACTACAGCGATGCAAAGAGTCAGAAGGTCGCACCGGTAGCTTACACAAAACGTAAGTATGTCCGCAAACCAAGAAAAGCTTTACCTGGACAAGTACTCATTGAAAAGGAAGAAGTAGTTCTTGTTGAGCCGAAGCTGCCAGCTATACAAACGGAGGATGTATGAACATATTCATAGGGTTCGATGGCGGCGGTACATACAGCAGATACATTGTTCAGAAGGATGAGGCAACTCCGACTCTTCATCATTTTGAAGAATCTATAAAGCCAAGCAAGCATTCTGTTATTCATACAGCAGGTAGGATAACTGCACATCTTCAGGAGATACTTAGTGAAGAGATAGCACATATTTGTAGCATTGCCATCTCTATCTCCGGCGCGGGGAGTCCGGAGCGTAAGTCAGAATTATCACATCGTATCAGTTCAACTCTATCTCTGCCGTCACAGAATGTATTTGTTGAAAGCGATTCGCTGTTTGGACTTGAAGCCTCTTATCAAGGTAAAGACAATGCAGGCATATTCTGTATCGTTGGTTCAGGCAGCGTTATTACAGCTCGTACTTATCAAAACACGATACTGAGAGTTGGCGGTTGGGGGAAACAATTTGGCGATCAAGGCAGCGCATTTGCTATCGGTATTGCGTCCATGCGTTATTATTGCCTTGCCGCAGACGGACTGGTAGAGAAAGGGTTTCTATTCGATACTATACATTCGCACCTTGAATCAAAGTCGCATGAGCTCGGGATGAGTATTCGTGACTATATTCAATCCGGCACTATTACTATTCTTGAAGTAGCCAGAATAACACTCAACGGTCAGAGAGATGATACTGTAGGCAGAGGAATTATAGACGATGCAATTCGTGAGATCGTAACAGCCATCCTGTCGTTTTATAGCAAGCATCAGAACGAACTTCCCATGTTCGTCACGCTTCACGGTGGGCTCTTACAAACCCCCTACTATCAGGAGACAATGTTAAACGACCTGGAGCATCATGGTTTTAGGTTTCAGATACTCGGCACGGCACATCTATTGGATTACACCTTAAAGAAAGCAAGAACGTTCGCCGGTTAATTCTTCTTCTTTTCCCACTCTTTATATTTCTCGAGTAGTGAGGTTCGTGGAGCGCCGGGAGACGAAAGGGACATCTTTACGTAAAAATCTTTTGCCGTTTCATCCCAAAATACGATTGGCATCTTATCACCACCGAACGTGCCATTGGAAGCGGCGAACTGTCCGCTCGTAAAGTATCCGTCTGCAAGTGTATAATACTGATACGGTCCTTGGTTTTTATATCGGAAAAAGCCAAGTTTACTGATATCAGCAAAATCAAAGCTCAATTCGCCGACAAGCTGACCGGCACTTGTAAAGAGGCGTTTTTTGATATTGCTCGTACCGGGGAGAGCATTCTCAAGAGTTTTTCCCTGATAGTATTCACTAATAAGAGAGTTGAAATCTTCTTTTGAGACGTCCATCGTATCATCACCTTGCTCGGAGGCAATACCCGTGAAAACGATAGTACCTGTTCCGCTCTTGCCATCGGCATTGAGCGAGAGGCGAAGCTCTTTCTGTTCGGCCGTCAAACACCCACCAAAAAAGATGGCGAGCACGGCAAATAATACTAAAAACTGTTTCTTCACGCTACTTTTTTTCTCAATTTGTTGGGTGTATAACAAAATTATGGCAAAATTCTTACCTAAATCTTGGAAATTAAGAAAGTAATATTTACTGTTCTACACCTGCTAAAAACATTCTCTTTTGCCGACAACAGACCAGACCATAGCTATCACGACCAGACGATATGACCCTGCCCATGATAAGGAGCTTTGGGACTCATTCGTTAAACGTTCGATGAACGGCACTGTTTTCCATAGCCAACAATTCCTTGACTACCACCCCGAAGGCAGGTTTAACCTACACCACCTGCTGTTCTTTCATAACGAACATCTTGTCGCAGTCTTACCGGCGGGACTAAAGGCAAATGGTAATATCTTCGAGTCACCACTGGGAGCAAGCTACGGTTCTTTCGTAGTCGAAGATATAAGCGCAGATGTTGCTCTGGCTATCGTAGCAAGTTTCGAGGAGTATGTCAAGCAGAATGCTTTCAAAGAAGTATATCTGACAAGTGCTCCGGTTATCTATCAGCCGATACTCACTCAGAATCTTGACTTTGCACTTCTTTACAAGGGATACTCATATCAGAGACATTACATCTCACATGCTATTGAGTTGTTGCCTGATATAAGTCCGTTTGAGCGATTTCAGCCGACTGCAAGAAAGCATATTCGTCGAGTACTAAAAAATAATCCTGATATTCGGATAGAAGAAGTACCAAATGATGATCTTGAGCGAGGACTGCGAGAGTTCTACCCTATACTTTTGGAGAACAAAGCAAAATTCGATGCAAAGCCAACGCATACTCTCGAAGAGTTACTTACTCTTAATCGCTTGTTACCGGGATTCATGAGGTTGTTTCTTTTGAGAAAAGGCGACGAGCCGATCGCAGGCTCACTTCTTTTCCTTGCGAATGATAGAGTAGCTCTTATCTTCTATCACATGCTTCGCTATAGCTTTGATGAGTTAAAGCCGATATACTTACTCATGGATGCTGTAACGAATTGGTCTTGGAAAAAAGGATACAAGTTCGTTGATATTGGTGTCTCACAGGATACACATGACGAAAACCCGATGACACCTGCCCTATCACTCATTCGTTTCAAAGAGAAGTTCGATTCGCGAGGACTACTCCGCTCGACACTCTACAAGTCTTACTGATATGGGTGAACATATACAGACATCAGCCATAACGATCCGACTACTCTTCCTCGGATGTTTTGAAACTGATAGGCGGATCAAGAGTTTTGCCCGCTTCTTTTCTCGAAGCGGTTTTCATGTTGAGATACTCTTTGGTGAACCTGGTCAGAATGAATTTCGTACCTGGAAAGACGATACGATCACGATCACGCAGATCCCACTTCGCAGAGCTTCGGGACCGCTGATGTTCTTAGAATATCGTCGAAAACTTAGTAAGCAGCTATCATCACTTCCGAAGTCACAGATCACATTTGCATGTGACCTCTATTCCCTATCTACTGCAAGAAGGGTTAAGCTCCGGGGACAAACGGATAAGGTATTATATGATGCTCGTGAGCTATATACCGAACTTCCAACTGTAGCATCAAAGCCACTGGTAAAACTTTTTTGGAAGGTGAGTGAGAAACGAGGGTTGATGTCCACTGATAGGGTTATAGTGACTGCCCCATTAGATGCTGACGCCATTATGAGTGTTCATGGGTTTCTTCCGCATTCTGTGCTTGTAAGGAATCTGCCTGAACCATCTCTTGAATTACAAAAGAGTAATTATCTCAGAGAGTTATATCCAATTGGAGATCGTACGATACTTGTCTATGCCGGAGGAATTCAAAAAGATAGGGGGCTCCAAGAAATGATCAAAGCAATGAAAGAGCTTCGGCATGAATATGCTTTTGTGATGATCGGCGATGGTTCATTACGACCTGTCTTAGAAGAAAAAGTTAAGGCAGATACACTTGGATCATCTGTCTATTTTCATGGGTCTGTGCATTCTGATGAGTTACATCCAATTCTTACTTCAGCAAACATTGGGATAACCCTCATAAATACCAATTCAGTTAGTTATGAACTCGCCTTACCATCAAAAGTATTTGAATACTTTCAAGCAGGATTACTGGTTCTTTCAAGCAACATGAAGCAGGTTATTGATCTTTTCCCGAATGAAAAGATGATAAAATTTGTAGATAGTACGACAGAAGGTATCTTTGAGGGTTTGAAAGAGCTTTCTCCACTCATTTCAAATCCGGAGGCATCGCAAGAGATCTCGCGACGAATCAATAGTTCGTTCACATTTGACGGCGACGCACATTCATTACTATCATTTTTGAATTCTTGATCTATTTTCTCATTGTTATTCAACAGCTTATTGCAAGTTCGACACACATCATCGGGCAGGATGCTTCGACCCATGCATCACCCACGTTCGTCCTCTTACTTCGCGCAAGCATAGCTGCTGTTGCATTGTGGGCATTTGCTGCCTATAAAGAAAAGGTCTTTAATTTATTCCGCGGGTTGGTGAAGAAAGACGTTTGGATGCTCATCTTTCTAGGATTTCTGAATATTCTTATCAACCAGTTTCTCTTCCTTGAAGGACTTCGCTATACGACACCAGCAAACAGCGCTCTTCTTTATGCACTTACACCGGCTATCGTATTTTTACTTGTCCTGTTGATACATCGCGAGCGAACAACTCTCAAAAAAACACTCGGTGTGTTGGTTGCACTTGCTGGGGTGTGTATCCTTATCTTTGAACGAGGCGTCTCGCTTGACTCGTCAAACACAAAGGGAAACCTCATGATATTTATGGCAATGGTCGCATGGTCACTTTTTACATTACTCGGAAGGCCGCTTGTTCAGAAATACGGTGCACTACGGGTAACTGCGCTTCACATGATGATCGGTGCTCTCATGTATTTGCCGATCGGTCTGTATTTTTCGAGCATGGCTGACCTTGAAGCACTCACTCCTATGCTATGGGGAGACATAATCTATCTCGGGCTTATTTCATCGGCTGTGAACTACGCGCTTTGGTATTATGCGCTCGGCAAACTTGAGACAAGCAAGGTTGCAATATTCCAAAACCTCCAACCAATAATGACAACGATACTCGCCCTCTCCCTCGGCAGAGTTGTACTCACTCCCGAACTCATTGGCGGGGGCGTATTAGCACTGGCGGGTGTGCTGCTTGTCGAATACTCCTAAATTACTATGAACAAGATATACAGGTCCCTATTAATTTTCATGATCGCTGCATGTAGTTTCACCTCATGCACAAAAGAAAAACAAGAAGAACCGTTACCGAAAGTTACCGAAAAACCTGCTCCCGCAAAAGAAGAACCGCCTTCACTAAAATATACATCCTTTACTATAACGGGTGCGAGAGAACTACAAAAACTCATTGACAGTGTTAGTTTTGATGAGCTTCTACTGATCCAAAAGATCAATCGTCTCGACCGCGCACATTTTCGTCAAGGATATGTTTTGATGTTGCCCTCGAGTTTCTCTGATACGTCTAGCATCTCACCATACCCGTCAAAGATCGCTTCATTAACTGAAATAAGGAAAATACTCTTTGTAAACAGAAGGATACAAGCATTTGGCATTTATGAGAACGGCCAGTTAGTCCGATGGGGACCGACAAGTACAGGGAAGAAAAAGACGCCTACTCCGACCGGACTCTATTATACGAACTGGAAGAAAGAGTTAACACGCAGTACAATAGATAATGGGTGGGAATTACCGTGGAATGTGAACATCGCAAACTTTGAAGGCATATCCTTGCACCAATTTGATCTCCCGGGTTACCCTGCAAGTCATAGCTGTGTCCGGTTACTTAAAGAAGATGCCCAGTGGATATTCAATTGGGCTGAAGAATGGGTGCTCGCAAAAGGCGGCGCGCAGGTACTTATACACGGTTGTCCCGTAGTGATCTTTGATGAGTATGACCACACTGTAAAGACACCAATCTGGAAAAACGTTTCTAATAACCCTTTATCAGCGAATACAAATACCGGTCAACTCGACAGCATTTTTGCTGTGTATAAAGATACTATCATAGAAAGGCAACACCGACGAGAAAGCTATTTTCAGAAATAGCCTACCCCTCTTACATTGCCAATATCTTTGAGAGTGTCCATAGATCCGGGTCTATTTCTTTTTTGGTTTCGTAGGTTTCTCGCATTGGTGTAAAGGTGATCCGATTGCTTACTTCACCTACCATTACATTATGTTTTCCTTCAACAAGCGCCACAACTGCCGCACCACCGAGTTTTGAAGCAAGGATACGGTCTCTGGCTGTAGGGCTGCCTCCGCGCTGAACGTGGCCAAGGATAGTGACGCGATAGTCAATACCTGTCACTTCTTTGACTTTCTCCGCGAGTGTGATCGCGCCGCCGGCTTCATCACCTTCTGCGACAATGATCATATTAGAACGTTTTGTTGAACGCTGTTTCTTAAATATCTCAAGTATAGACTCTACCTTCGTTTCATTTTCGGGGATGGCAATATATTCTGCTCCGCTTCCGATACCGACATCAAGAGCAATAAAGCCCGAATGCCTCCCCATTACTTCAATATAGAACGTCCGTTCAAATGCATCTGCCGTATCACGTATCTTATCCATGCTCTCGAGCGCAGTATTGACGGCAGTATCATACCCGATAGTGAAGTCAGTACCATAGAGATCATTATCGATCGTGCCCGGACAACTTACAATTGGAATTCCATGCTCGCGATAGAAGAGATCAGCGCCTCGATTTGTCCCATCCCCGCCAATAACAATAAGTGCATCCATACGGGCATCACGCATTGCTTGTGCAGCTTTGGCTCTGCCTTCTTTTGTCATGAACTCGCTACTTCGTGCAGATTTCAAGATCGTGCCGCCACGCTGAATGATATTCGAGACAGAACTGCGGATCATCTCCGTATAGCTTCCTTCGATAAGCCCGGTATATCCATGTTCGACACCAAGTATTCGCAGGTCTCGGTTACGTGCAACACGTGTGACAGCACGAATGCAGGCATTCATGCCCGGCGCGTCACCGCCCGAAGTAAGTACACCGATCGTCGTAATAATTGCCATCTTTACACTAATTTAGAATGGGATGTAAACATGAAGAGGAGGAATGATAACTCCGTAATTATCTCAAAGAAATAAAAAAATAACGGAAAGGAAAATCTACGAATCCAAAAGCTTGTACCACTTACCGACCTCCGGTGCAATAACTGTTGTACCGGGAAAACGCTCCATGATCAGTTCACCATATGCATTCATTGCCGCTATATCACCGTGAGTAAGGACAACTTGTTTTGGCTTGAGGCGTTCGACAATTTCAAGAAGCTCACCACGTCTGGCATGTGCACTAAAGCGGAAACGCTCAATACGGCATTTGACAGATATCTCACGCTTCATAGATCCGAAACGTACCCGCTTGCCGCGAATCGCATGTTGGACTGCATACCCTGGTGTGCGCGGGTCTGTATAACCAATAAAGCAAATTGCAAAACTTTCATGACGTAGCCATCTCTGCGCGAGTAAGTAGCTTGATGTTCCCTCTTGCATCATACCGCTCGAAGCCAGAACGATGCTAGGTGTTTTGAAAAACTTCCCGCTAAAGAGCCCGTCACGTCGAGGAATATCATGCTGTGGTATATCAGCGATCGTCGTCTCCTGTTCGCAGCGTGAATCACTGAAACGGAATGCGTCATATACTTGTGTTATCTTCCTGCCCATTCCGCCGGTATAAAGATCAACTTCAGGGATTCTGCCTGACTTCATCAAGTCCCATAGTGTTACGATCATCTCCTGGGTTTTGCCAAGCGCAAAGACAGGAATAAGAACAGAGCCTCCGCTTGTCAGAACGTCATTTAGCGTTTCTGCTAAGCGATTGAGTTCTTGTTCACGAGAATGTTCAAGCAGTTCATCTGAGAGGCCATTTGTACTCTCAGAAATGAGAATATCAACTGGCTCTTTTGGAAGATCTGCGCCTGCGGTGATATGTTGCTTTAAGAGTTTGGTATCCCCCGTATGAAAGATACGCTTTCCTTTGTACTCGAAGAGGATCCCTGCCGCACCCAAAATATGACCGCTCATATAGAGCGTTGCTTTGAGTTCATCGGTAATATCTATTTTCTGGCCGAAACGTTTTGGCTCAATAGAATCTATTATCTCTGCAAGCTTTTCTTCTTTGTAAAACGGGAGCCCGTCGATTACTGTCTTTGGATGCTGCTTCGGAAATAAACTGGCTGTATTTGCAAGCATTATTCTTGCGATCTCTATTGTCTCTTTCGTGGCAATGACACGTGATTGGGGCTGCGACTGCAACATGAACGGCACACCTGCCAAATGATCAGTGTGAGCGTGGGTTATAAAGAACGTGTTTACAGCAGAAGGTTCAAGAAGTTCTGCTTTCGGAAAAGCATCCCACCCCATACGTTCCGGATGTACCCCGGCATCTATCAGGACTCCGTGTCCATCAAAGCTAAGAAAGTAGGAGTTCGCTCCTATCTCGCGTGCTCCGCCGAGCGGTAATAAGTGAATACTTTTCAAATTGTGTGAGTTACATATAGGCGTTCGCACCGTGAGTGGGAGAATGCGCTTACCCATTGATTTGACCGTTACAACAGGATTCCTATTTTGAAGAGTTGCATTAGCTTATAAGAATTTCTTTTATCTACGAATGGCCGAGCTCACACAAGACACGTCGATAGAGGCGCTTTCTACAAAACGTAGGGTAAAGTTTGTACGAGTTCTGCTTGCTATTACGCTCTTGGCGGAGCTGGCAACCTATTACTTCCTTACTCTTTCACGCTATACGGGACAGCACATTGAACCTATTTTCCTCAGGTTCACGACCAACAGCGACCGTATATCTCTGGTGGTGTTCCTCGTCGTCTGTCTGTTTCTTCTGCGCTCGATGATATTCACGAGTAAGATAAGTCTTTCCAGAAGTATCACGGTAATGATATTATCACTTGCATCAATGTGGCTTTCCGTAGGACTGGCAAACCTTGATGTAGCAGAGTTTCCGCGAGAAGCATCCATTTTTTACCTGTTTCTTCGTACGCTGTTTATATCGGTATTGCTTTCCTCACGGGGGAAAGCAAATACCGACTATTCATCGTTCACCCGCATTACGAGAAATGCCTTCGGCTTGTTAATTATCGTTATTCTCATCACATTTATCTTTACGTTTACCTATAGCGTAACGACTGACTTTAAAGAGCTTAAACAATACGATGCAAATGCGGCAGTCGTTCTCGGAGCAGCCGTTTGGCATGGGAATGAACTTGGCAACCGTCCAAGCCCTACGCTCGATGCACGGGTAAAGATCGGAGCTGACCTTATTAAACAAAAGGTCGTCCCGAGCATCGTAGTCACCGGCTCAAGTGCCCCTCATGAAAAAAGCGAGGCGGAGATCGCGGGTGCTGCACTTCAAAAGCTTGAGGTCGGCAGTTCGGTTATCACATCTGAATCGAACTCACGTTCAAGTCTTGAACAGGTGATCTATATCCGTGAGGAATTACGGGATAAACAGGGATGGAAACGCTTTATTATTATCAGCGATCAATATCATTTGGCCAGAGTGTTGGAGATGTGTTCGTTTAATGGTATCAGCGCGATCGGGACACCGTCACGAATCACTCAAGGGTTTACCGATATTTTGTTCTATCGTCTCCGTGAAAGTGTTGCTCTTTTAGCATATTGGATGCTCGGAAAGTAAGAAGCTATCGGAACGACGGTTTTCTGCTATTCGTTTAGATGGGATAGTCTTGAGATGTGTTGTCTGTAAAAAGGTGAATACTCTCCCCATTGTATTGAAATCATTATAGTTAAG